>NZ_JCAYNV010000010.1:0-216802 GCF_059758055.1 Shewanella sp. MF05956
TCAAAGAAGCGCTAATAGCACAAGGCAAGCCCAAAGTAGGCAAAATCAGTAAAGCGGATATGGCGCTGAGCATGATAGCCAAGCTGTACCGTATTGAAACCCAAATACAAGCACTGAGCCTGGAAGAACGATTGTATTTTAGGCGCACCCACTCACGTGCTCAGCTGGGGTTATTTAAGCAATGGTTGGATAAATCAGTGCTGCAAGTATCAAAGGAAAGTCCGCTAGGAAAAGCCATACATTACAGTCTCAATCAATGGTCAAAGTTGAGTTGTTACATAGAAGACAGCCGACTCAATATCGACAACAACCGTGCAGAGCGGGCAGTAAAACCGTTTGTGATAGGGCGTAAAAACTGGCTATTTAACCACAACCATCGCGGCGCTGAGGCGAGTGCAATTTTGTACAGCATCATAGAAACGGCTAAAGCGAATGGACTTATCCCGTTCGATTACATCGAACACTGCTTAGAGCAATTATCCTACCCTGATTGTGACCTCAACAATCTCTTACCCTGGCAGGTTAGGCTAGACAAGGCGTAGTTCGCCGGACGCATACTATTGCTCAGGGTAAAGATGGAGTTAAGGATATATGATGCCAGTAAAGGAAACGTTAGAAGAGCAGTTAGATCAGCTTAAAAAAACTATTTTGACTCTTAAACCGGCTGGAAATACTGGGTTTGAAGGCTTTGTTCGAGCTATTCTGACGGAACTCACAAATATCCCTTTCCGATTGGCTTCAAGCGGTTTTCAAAGAGGGATAGATGGTGAGTCTGCATATCCAAATGATGCAATATGTTTTGAAGCTAAACGATATTCTGGACCAATTCCACGAACTGAAGTTTTGTCTAAAATAGTAGATTTAGCCAATAATAAAAATTCACCAGATCGACTTTGGATTTTGGGAGCAACGACAGAAGTAAGTACTCAGTTAGGAAACGATTTACGCGAAGCTGGAAATATTAACGCTATATCAATTCTAATATTAGATTGGGTAGACGATCCTATACCACTGATGGCAGTGGCCACAGTTGCAGCAAAAAACATTGCAATAAATTTCTTAATCGAATATTGCGACCCTAAACCTGATTACAAGAAACTTGAACAAATTTTTAAGTCTATTCAGGCGCACTCTGGCTTTGAAAGTTTGTTGCAACGACTGTTAATAGAATTAAAGGTACCTACTTTAGCAAATGCATGTGCTATCGAAACAAACCAGAAATGGAAAGTCGAATCATTCAGTTCTGCAAGCATTGCAAGTGCCAGATTGGGGCAGTCAATAGCTGTTAATGCGCAGCCTGACTTACCAATATTACGTAGTCATTTGCAAGAACAAGTATTAAATACTCTACATAATAGTAATAGCGTTATTCTCTTAGGTGATGAGGGACAAGGGAAGTCATGGCTCGCAGCAAAGATTTGTTGTGCTCATAAAGGCTTAACTATCTTTATGAGTGCGGAACAGTTTGATGGTCTTAATTTGTCACCTGAAGATATAGATGAGCTTTTAATTAGAACAATAATTAAGCAGACCAACAACATAACCGATACAGCAATAATACATAGATGGCGTCATAGATTTTCATCCTGGAAAACTCAGCCTCCCGAACCTCCATTGTTAATTGTAGTGGATGGAATTAATCAACGACAGAACATTAAATGGGATCGCATTTTAAATACATTAAATCTTAGATTAAACGCTATCGGTGGATCTATGTTAGTAACAGTGCGCCCACTTTTCTGGCAAAAAATGATAGCTCCTGGCATAAACTTTAAACCTAAGCAAATTGATGTAAAAGAGTGGACTGAGAATGAACGAAACCAACTGCTAAAACATTATGGGATCAGCCTAAAGTGGCTTGATGATACAACCCTAAAAATCCTCTGTAACCCTCGCTTACTAGGAGTTGCAATTGCGGTATTACCTCATAGTAATTCTAACGTTTGGATCGGCCTTACGATTGATAGAATACTCTTCGAGCATCTTCGAGCTTCACAACGTGAAAATTTTGAAAATGAAAAATGGTGTGAATTAACTACGCGTATCAGTAGTCATGCTAGGAAAATACTGCAAAAATTACCTATATTATCAAATAATTCGCTGCGACAGTTCGAATCAGAATCCAAGGCAGTTATTGAAACTCGGTTTTTCAGAGCACTCCCTGGCCCTGGAGATACCTATGAACTTCGTAACGAAGGACTAACACTAGCTCTTGGCTATACGCTAATCGATCAGCTATGGCAAACACAGAATGCACATGAAAATTTAAATGAAAGTATTGCACATTTAATAGATCCTATTCGCGCAATGGATCGCACTGTCGATGTTCTCTTTACGTCACTTATGATTTGTGCACTAGATTCAACCCGTTTTAATTCTAATATTTTTAATGTTCTCCTTCAGGCTTTTTCTGATCTTCAGAACGTTAATGAGAAACGGTTTGAAGAGTTTGTGAGCATTATAAAATATCAACCTGAAGAGTTTTTTAATACGCTGAAACACCTACTCCTTGATCGTAGTCTTCGACTGAATAAAGACTGGTTCATTCATGCTGCATTCGAAATATCTGCCACTGAAGAGCTGTGGCCTGTTGTTGAGGATGCTATCAATCATTGGCTTAAAAGTTACAACAAAAATGCCATTGAGCAGGTAAACCGTTATCAGAAGGGCAGTTTGGATGACGATTTAAAAATCCTAAAGAAGAGGGAAAAGAGTATTCAGGAGGTAATTACTAGCTTATCGCCAAATGAACGTACTGTTTTAGACGGCATGACAGAAGTTAAAGGTGACACAGGTACTCTTTACACTACAGCATTAAAACTGATGGCAAGTCACCCTTTAGCAGTATTTGCTGATAGCTTTATAGCATTAGGGATTGGTTTTGCTCTCGATGAGGATACACATGCTGCAAAAAATGCTTTTCAACAACTGACAACGTTTAATAATATAGATCGGCATGTTAGTAAGAGTAAATTCATGTTAGCAATTGAACCTTTACGCCAACCTAATACATCAAGGACCGGTAAATGGACTATTGTTCGCATGTTAAATGCAACAGGTGATATAAATGCGGCTGCTGAAGCTCTAATAATTGCAAAAAAGCTCCGTGAAAATATGGATTTCTGGGAACCTTTACCTAGTAACAACTGGCGTCAATCAACTCCTGCCGATCCCGAAGCTACAAGACCAGTAGATATTGATAATGGATTAAATCACTTTAAAAACATCGAAATTGAAAAGTTAATGCATGCATTTTCATCCAGTGGCGAAGATATTGATTACAACAAGCTTCTTCCGATAGTATGTCGGTTTGAACCAAATTTAGCCCAAGAAAAGGCTCTATCGTTATTATCAGAGTTATTGACCCGAACCGATATGCCCCTACGACAACTAATAGTTTGTGCTAAGGAACATACACTCTTAATGACTCATTCTTTAGCGATTAAAATAATAAATCGTGTGCACAATACTAATATGATTAAGAGCCTTGCTGAAACAGAGCAAGATACAATGAGGTTATTTATTTTTAAGCATATAGCCCCTTTATTATCAGCGGCAGAACAACTAAAATGTATGTCTGACACATCATTTGGTACAGACTATTTATTAACTGTCATTCCAAGTATTAAACCTTTAAAAGCATCTGACATTCTCAAGTTACTTACACTAATTGAGAATAGTAAAAATGAAATTTTGACCTATAAAATTCTCGCTGCAGCTCTTTACGGAAATGTTCTTGTCACACCAGAGTTTGAATCATGTATATTCCATTACCATACTTCTACATCTTTTAAGCTTCGTTCAATTTCATTCGAATTAGCATACAAATATGATCTTAAAACGATTAGAGATGCACATGTAAGCAGTAAGTGGTCAGGACTCAAAGAGAATAGAAATAGTTATGAATTTTGGTTTGGTTCGCTTCTACTCATCGACGCTTGTGTTAAAAAAGAGATTAAAGTTGAAGAAATATTAAATAGAATCAGTCCAAAAACTTGGTTTATCGCTGCAAAATTAATTGGTGATGATGCTATAAACATAGTGAGAAATATTTTTATAGCAAAGCTACAAATTGCAATAAAATCAGTAACAAAACTAACTTTGCCATCTATAGACCTTACACTATCGACAGATGGTAAGTCTTCATATCCTTTACTATCCATAGATGATACAGAACGTAATCAAGTTCGATTCAACAATCCTGGGTCTATTGATGACTTTGAGAAAATGCTAAATAATGATAACTACTTTAATGATAAACAAGAACGATTAAGAACATTATGTAATAATTTCTTAATAATATTGGAAGACACTGATGCGCAACTCTTAATTGAATGTTTAAACATTGAAGATTTGAAACTAATCCTTAATGATAATCATGCATTTACACATAAATTAATTAATATCCTAGATGAAGCCAATGATTTTCAATTTATATGGCTAAGAAACATTGCTTTTATACTCGCGAATATGGTTTCTTATGATATGCCAAATAAATCAATAAGCCTTTTTAATCGTTCATTGAACGCATCTGGTTTAGTAAAATTTTCTTTTGGTGATGATTTAACTTTAGAGCATCAAGCCATTTGGTCGAGTAGTTCTTCAGAAGTGATGATTGAGCTTTGGCGAAAACGCCTTCTAAAATCTGAAAATGACGAGATTCTTGCTCGTGAAGTAATTGCGGCTGAACGTTTTGGCGCAAAAGATTTTATTAGAGATATAATCATAACGATGGCTAAAAGCTCATCAACCCTTGATCAAGCATATGCCATTACTATGGCTGGTTTTTCTACACAGTTAGAATTAGAGACTATTATTAATAAACACTTGGATAAACCAGGTATAACTGGTATAGCGGCAAAAAAAGCAAAAGTAGTTTATAACATGTGGATTTGGGCAGAAAAATGGACTCGAGATATGATTTTGGCTAATTCAATTGAAGAGTTTTGGCGGAATTTGATAATTTCTAAAACCTGTATTGATGCTCGTGTTCCTGCCGATTTACTTCAACATACCAAATGGGCTCAGTATCACCCAACGTTTACAGAATCTAGAAATGCAGCTATAAAAGAGCAGAATAAAAGTCGAAAAAAGACATTAGTCGGACAAAATAAACCTGAGGCTATTTTTATTAATTCTAGAACTATTGATTTTTAAATAAACTTTCTTCTGTTGATATATATAATACAGAATAAAGTGCCTTTATCATCCCTACAGGGCTACCGCATGAGTGTACATTTTTTACTCACAACGAATGATTTCAATGTAGAATCACTTCAAATCATTCATGAAGTGATATATATCATTCCGAACAAATGTAGTTTGATAAATACCTTCGATTTATTCATAAAACGTTCGAGTTCTCATCCTGGTCGCTTAACGAACCTAATATGACCAAATTCAGCTGAACAGGTCAAGGTATTATTGGGAACATCATATATTCTTGGTTTCCTTAGTTAGGAAGTATTATTGGTGCGATTACTCAAAACATATTAATCAAGACAATTATACATATATGAAATATACGAAATATACGAAATATACGAAATATACGAAATATACGAAATCAAACAACTTCTTTACTACGGTGTTTAATTTATTCTTAAACTGTCTTATTTTAACTATTTATATTGATAAAGTATTACAGACTTAAGGGCTCTTATCTGACCTAGTAATTTTGAACTATGCTCTATTGCGAGTAAATTTTTCGATTGAATATGTTCTTTGATCTCGGGAAACAAATGATAAAGACGCTGATATTCATCAGATTCACCAACACAAGCAAAAAAATCTGCCTGGTACTTGTTAAGCCTCTTTTTTTCAGCAGTAAATTTATCATCAGAAATAATATTTTTCCGAGATGATAAACTTATGCTATCAAGATCAGTAATGCTGAATATAAACTTTGATGTATAAAATGACATTGTCTTTTGATAAAAAGTAACGTTCACATCATCATTGTAATGCTTCTCTATAGCACCATAACCAACTAATCTATTGATTTGTCTATAGATAAATTGATATACATCACGTGCACTATAACTATTTGGGGAGATAAGAAGATATGCATCTCGCAGATCTCTGATTTGAAAGTTTTTAAAACTTTCATCTCGGAGAATGGTATGTACTACTGAGCTGATTTTGATTGGAGCTTTTGACATAACTTCCCCGCATAGCTTTGTTTTTCACTCATTCAGAGTGCTAGATAGATAAAAAAACCAATTGCGGATTATAGTCCGTGGCTTTATAGGCCGCAACTTTAGATAGTCTTTATTTTTAATGAGATTAAAAATGAAAGACTTAGCTGTACAATTTGGAAGCAAACTAAAAGCTAAACGCAAAGCTCTTGGGATATCACAGGACAAAATGGCTTTATTAGCCGAAATTGATCGCAGTTATGTAGGGAGAATTGAGCGTGGTGAGGTCAATATTACATTAGCAAAAGCTTATCAACTAGCTGAAGTACTGGGATGTGATCTGAAGAGCCTACTGCCTTGACTAAAAGTTAAGTGGCTGTTTTTAAAAGAATTAAATAAAAAGTCTGGAATAGATTATACCCAAGAAAATTCTATGTCAGTCGAGAAATACAATACATAAAAGCTCTAAATGTTATTGCATACCAATATGTTAGGTGACAGAATAATAATTACACACTAAATATAGAAATAGAACATGGCAACATATAACGAAATACTAGGTACAAATGAAAACTCTAGTACGGAAGATATTAAAAAACAATACAAACGTATGTCTATAAAATGCCATCCCGATAAAGGAGGTTCAAATGAACTTTTCAAAATAATAAAATTAGCTTATGATAAAATAATAAAAGGAAAAGGAGAAGAAGAATACGCTTCAACTAATTTTAAGAATGAGAAAATAATAAATGATTTTAGCGAACGTTGTAAAGAATTAGAACTTAATAACTCAAAATTACAAAAAACAAATAGTGAACTATTACTTGAAAAATCAAAAATATCTACTGAGCATTACGAAAAAACATCAGAATTAGAAAAAAATCTGATTGAGTTAGAGTTAAAAATAAAATCATTAGAACAAGAATCATTTAAATCAAACAAAAACAATTTTAATAAAAAAGCAATTGCTTTCACGTTAATGATATTTGCTTTATGGCTGACAATTGAGTCGATAAATATAGGTAGCAATGGCATAGCAGACAAAAATAACGAGACGAGCATTGATGAGGAGATTGAGTTTCATCTGGTGAATAGTCCGCCAAAAAATAATAATCTTGGACTGTATTTAGGGAGTTTTAAAAACAAAGAAAATGTATACTCTTTGATAAATGATCTAAATAAAATCGGCTATAAATTAGAAATTTATCGTGAGAGTGACGTTTACATGTTGTTTGTAACTATTGATAAAAATGAAAAAAATATCATTGATGACATAATTTTAGAAATAGAAAAAAATACGGGATTAAAACCAAAAAGCTTAAAGAACCAACAAATAGACTAAAAGATCTGAGATGAATTTATAACAGAACATTCACAACCGATCACAATTCTTGTTAAATTTTAAATGTAAAAACTTTGATTAAACCAGCTTTGTTATTATAAATAACAATAATAATTAGATACTATATAATATCTAATTATTTATCTCTATAAAATACTGAATAATTATAACTTTCTCTTCTAAATAGTTAATAATAAATAGAGTTAATATACCATGTCAATTCACCTGCAGGAGTTTTAACTATAACCTCATCATCGACCTCTTTTTTTAAAAGAGCTCGAGCCATCGGTGCATCGATAGAAATGTAATCTTTTCGACCATAAATCTCGTCAGGTCCTACAATTCGAAATTTTCTTGTTTCCCCTGCAATGTTTTCAATTTCAACCCAGGCTCCAAAGAAAATCTTGCCGTCTTGCTCCGGTGAATGCTCAACAACTCTCACTGCTTCAATGCGTTTTCGAAGGAACCTAACACGAGAATCAATTTGTCTGAGTAATCTCTTATTTTCTTTGTAGTCAGCGTTTTCGGAGCGATCACCAAGACTAGCAGCCCAAGTCACTTTCTTAGTGATCTCAGGCCTGTACTCACGCCAAAGGTAGTTAAGTTCTGTATTCAGTTTATCTAACCCTTCAAGAGTTATTAGATTGGTATTCAAGTGATGTCCTGTTCTCTCATTACAAATACTTCAATGCTTTTTTAATCGCATCTAAGGTTGCGACCGGAAAAAAAGTATCTTTATTATCGCTTGACAATATACTGCCGTTTGGACCTAACTCCAAACCTAAACGCCTCATAAATTCACTAGAAATAAGATACTCAAGAGCTTCTCGCTCTAAGTTCGTGAGTTTTGAATGTGCTGTATTTGATGAGCCACCATCATAGATTTCTATGATTTGATCAATCGGTACAATCTCTTTTACTAACTTTTCTGCCAATAATTTCTGAGAGTAAAGTATATTTGCTTGAAGCTTAACGACAGGATCTTTAAGGTCGTTAATCCAAGCATAACTCTTTCCTTTATTTGATTTAATTGAGACTTTTTCTGGTTGAGAAGACGCATCCACAAAACTAGCTATGAGAGTCCTGTATGGCTCTCCTGTCTTATTGCGAATACTTTGCCCCGCTGGAACCCCTAGCCCCTTTCCAAGACGGGCAATAGTTGAATAGCTAAATTCACTTAGGCCTCTATCTTGTTGCTCAGAGCAGATCTGATAGATCGCATCTAATGAATTTTGAATTCGAAAAGAAGCAGTTTTTTTAAGCTGCTCAAGCACTACTTTAGGAGATATTTCAGTCATGTTAGTCTACCAATTTAAGCGATGTGGATTTAGCGAATAGCTCTTTTAGTTCCGTAGTAGAAAACCTTTCATCCTCAGAAAAATCATTCAAGCAAATATCTCCATTGATTAAGCGATTTACTTTTTCCCAACTTTTAAGTCTTGACAGCATAAGCTGGGTCATTTGGTTGCCAATTGCAAGTTGTTGATCTTCAGTTAAAAAAACAAACTTTGGCGTTAATCCGTTTTGAATTAACATTCTATCGAGTACTTGGCTTCTTCTTGTCACTGCAAGTTCATCACTACAGCTATGATAAAGTTCTGCATTTTCACATACTTCTGATAGTTGTTGAAAAGCACTTACATCTGTCAGTTCAAAAGTAACTTCAAATTCATGTGGCACAATTAATTGTAATTTTGAACTATCTTGTTTTTTTTCTTGATTAATAACTTTCTGACAATTAATCAGATATTTATTAATAGAATTCATATCTGACATATATAAATCCATTTTTTTTGCTCTAGTTTCAATTTCGGAATTTAATTTTCTTCTGATAGCTTGCAGACGCAGTTTATCCTTTTCTAATTTAGCCAAATATTCTTTATTTTTTTGTTGATAGATCTCATTCGAGAGGATTTCTATCTGATTTATAGTCTCACTTAAATTTTCTTCTAACTTTATGTAACGATGTGATTGAGTATTAATAGCTAAGCTAACTTCATTAAATAGTGCTGATAACCCCATCATAAATGCAGGCCCAGTAACAAAGAATCTGCATTGAATGCAGTTTTGTTCACCTAGATAACCCGCTATTACTGGATGATAAAGATTTGCCTTCATTGCAACGGGCAAGCCACCATCGTTACAAAATGAACCACCGACAGGACATATGCCAAAGTCCTTAAACAGGTAACTAGTTGCCGGTCTAGTATTATTTATAGTCTGTAAAAACCCCGGAGAATCAGCTATTAATTGACTTTTACAATGTTCAATTCGTTGTGATTCAATAAAACTTCTTAGAGTATCAGCTCCTTTGCTAAATGCTTGCTTCTCACCAAGCTGAACCCTCTCTCGGATATTAGCGCCAGTTTTCCCACTTTTAATGTAGTAAATTGACATTACAATAGACGAGTGGCCAACGAGCTTCATAATCACTTCAAGTGGCATACCAAATTCATATGCATAAGCATTTATTAAGCTCACTCGCATTGAGTGTGGAGTGTACTCCGACTTAAACGGCGTAAGGGGGATACTATCTAGTTGCTCTAGCAGATGATGGCATTCTTTGAATTCTTGACCGGCATAAGTTGCGGAGAGTAATTGATCACCAGACGAGTAAAAGAGTGCAGCAGCTAATCTAGAGGTTAAACGCCCAGTAAATATACCCGGTTCTTGTTCTCGAAAGTCTCGAAAAAGGAAACAATTAACACCTTTCTGCTTTCTCTGTATCTCATTTAAATTAGTACGGATACAATTCAACCATTTTGTAGGTTCTGTTATATGATTATATTTCTCTTGCCACTTCCTCAGTTTTATAAGCCAATATGCCAAATCTAAAGGCATAAATGGGATAGCATAACCTTCACCATTAAAATTGGTTTTATTTGAAGTATAATAAACACCAAAATCATTATCTTTAGTTTTACTCACCATGCTTTTTTGGTGAGTTAGACCTGCTAGTTTACTTTTATTTTTTTCCCAGAAAACTTTTCCATTTTTAATATCTGCTAGTTCAACATCAGCCTCTCCAGAGTCACAGTAAACAATTTGTCGTCCTCTCGCGGGTAACTGCATTAATGCATAGGTATATGTCCAATATATAGGTAACCAAAGAAATATTTTCTCACCGACTTCTTTAATTACACAGTCAGGGTCTGATCGATCAATACGAGATAGGTCATCTATAACGATCCAATCTGTTGAAAATTTTTGAAGATGTTCAAGGTCAGAATAACTAGTTTTCCCCTGTAAATTACTTGGTGGAAAAATCCATTCTCGAGCACTTTTTACAAATTGATAAGGCAAGGCTAATTTGTTTGTTTCATTAAGACTAGTTGGTGCTTGCTCTCCGTCAAAATTTATGTGGGAGAAAGGATTTCTTGCTCCTTTTATTCTAGAAACCTCTCCAGTTTCAGTATCTTCAAGTGTTAAAAAATTAATAATATTCCAATTTAAAAATTCATTTATTGAAAATAACCATTTCCTCTTACGTACCACAGACACCGTTTCAAATAAGTCTAACATTGGCTGTATATTCGTTCTACCACGAGTTAAATACTCTAACGGTGACAATTCAAATTCATGAGGTTCTATATATTCGCGTACAAACTCACACAGATCTTTTATCTTAGTATCACCTCCTTTTGCTAGCTTCAAAAAACTAGCGATTGATTCAGCCCATTTACTCCATTTTTGATCAAAATATTTTATTTGATATGGTCTAGTTGTACCGAAGAAATCATAACTACTCTTCCAACCTGAATATTTATAAGTTTCCTCTGGTGATGAGGGTATTTGGGGATCATTTAATGCTGATCTCATCTCTTTATAATCAGAGGTTTTCAGACATTTATGACTTAAAACTATCTCTCGCAAGCGCTCGTAGGAGTAAGGTCTAGAAATATTTAAAAGATCATACCAATCGATCCAATTAGAAAATTTTTTATCTGGTTTAGCCGGTAATTGCTTATATTTTTTTTGAATCACTCTATATTCTTGAGAGTTACCTATATTTAAAATTTTACACGCAACTCTTAAACTGGATAATTCAATTATTTTTTCCGGGAGTAAAAAATCTTCCCAACTTATCCATACTTCAGAATAAAACTTGGAAGGCGTTGCCGGCAAGAGATTGTCTCTTTTATAGTTTTTTTGATATTCTGTTGCTGTTGCAATTAATAACTTTTGGGCCGATTTTTGGGCCTCAAAATAAGTGCTGTACAGCCTATCTGGGTACTCTAAAAAATTGTTCCAACTTTGCCACTCTGAGCTATAAAAATTTTTTGGATTAGCCGGGAGACGAGGATCATTTTTATAAAGTTTTTTATAATGGCTACTCCGCTTTATCCCTAGTAATTTAGCTGCAGCTTTAGACTCCTCTAGTGTGGAGTATACTTCTATTTTTCCCAAAAAAGATGCCCAGCTTATCCATTCATCCTTGTATAGCCTCTCAGGGACTGAAGGTAATTTCGAATCTTCTTTATAACGTTTTTTATATTCAGTCCCAGTTCTTATTGCTAGTTTTTTAATAGCCTCTTGAGCATCATGAATATTGAGATAGAATTTATTTTCTAAACCTAAAAAATCGTTCCACCCTTGCCACTGAGTCGGGTATAACCTTTGGGGGTTAGATGGTAAATGCAAATCCTCTTTATATCTCTTTGAATATTCTAATCGTCGTTTAATTATTAACAACTTTACAGCTTCTTTCGCTTCATCATATGTAACATAATATTTTTTTACCCCTAAAAAATTGACCCAACTTTGCCATTCTGACTCATACGTACTTTCAGGACTTGATGGTAGTTTTTCATCTTTTTTATAATATTTCTTATATTCTATTCTACTATTTATTTTTAATGCCCTTACGACTTGTTGTGCTATTGCCAATGAAGGATAAAATTTGTTTTCTTTCCCGAAAAAATCTTTCCAGCTTTGCCATTCAAGTTTATAAAAACTTTTAGGGTTAAAAGGCAATTTCGAGTCTTTTTTATAGTATTTTTCATATGCTTTTTTTGTTTTTATGCCTAACCTATTAACCGACTCTTGAGCATCTTTTATAGATTGATAAATATTTTTTTTCGTTCCTAAAAACAAACCCCAACCTTGCCATTCATGATTAAAAAAACTTTTTGGGTTTGGTGGTAATTTTGGGTCTTTTTTATACTGTTTCAAGTATTCTTGCTTAGTCATTATTCCTAGTGTCTGCGCCCCCTCTTTAGCATCATTTATAGTGGAATAATATTTACACTTTATCTCCAGAAAGAATTGCCAACTTATCCAACTCTCGGAAAAATAATTATGCGGATTAGATGGTAACAACGCGTCTTGCTTATAATTTTTATTATATTCATCTCTAGTCTTAATCCCCATTCGTTTAACTGCTTTTTGAGCACTTTTAAGATTTGAGTAAAAAAATTTTTCAACACCCAAAAATGCTGGCCAACTTTCCCATTGTTCAGCATAAATAACTTGTGGTGATCTTGGTAATAAACGGTCTTGTTTATAACGTTTATAATATTCATTTTTAGTTTTTATTGACAATATACTTGTTGCATTTTTTGCTTCATTAAAAGTTAGATAGTTTTGTTTTAAATTATCTAAAAATATTCCCCAGCCATTCCATTCATTAGCATAATAGTCTTGTGGTACAGCAGGTAAAAGGCTATCTTTTTTATAATTTTCACTATATTCTATTTTAGTTTTTATTAATAATGCTTGAGTTGCTGCTTGAGCTTCTTTAAGATTAGAATAAAACTGTTTTTCGGTTCCAAGAAATACTGCCCAACTTATCCACCCCCCTGCATAAGTTCTATACGGGTCTGTAGGTAAGCGTGAATCTCGAATACAATTTTCTTTATATTCATGACGATTTCTTATTCCTAATAAACAGGCAGCTTTTTGAGCGTCCTCAATACTCTGATAGTATTCCTTATTTGTGCCTAAGAATACTGTCCAACTTTCCCATTGTTTATAGTATTTATCCTTAGGAGATGCAGGTAATAAGCTATCTTTTTTATAATTTCTCTCATACTGTTCTTTAGTCGTTATGTTTAATGACTCTGTGGCTTTTTTAGCTTCATCCAGAGTAAGATAATGTCTTGGTTTAAAATTAAGAAATACTCTCCACCCCTCCCATTCGTTTGCATATAACTCTGATGGACTTGATGGAAGACGCGGGTCATTTTTATAGTACTTTCGATATTCGTTGCAAGTTGTAATATTTAAAAGCTCAGTTGCCTTCTGTGCCTGAGAAATGGTCAAATAATATTTATATTTTATACCCAGGAAACTTGGCCAGCTTATCCATTCGCTTATATAAAAAATATTGGGGGTTGAAGGTAAAAGAGGATCTCGCTTGTAGCTTTTCAGATAGCTAGCTCTGGTCGTAATGCCTAAAGATTGTGCGGCATTTTTTGCCGAACTTAAATCTTTATAAAAATGCTTAATCATAAGCCTAATCCTCTTGATAGAGCTCTAATGTCATCATTTTGTGGATTAAGGTAAGTCAAGCAACTAAAAGGGCTTTTATGATGCATTGCTTTTTGTATTTCAAGCTGACTAAAACCAGCTTTACTTAGACGATATCCATATGAATGCCTATGTGAATGGGGAGTAGTACCAAGGTTTTTACTTGACTCCAATCCGATACGTTCAACCGCACGTTTATATTTTTGTATGAAATTTTTCTTTGATTCTGGCTCACCATTTGAATTAGTGAAAAGGTACGGATGATCGCCACTGATTCGATTTGCTAAAAAGTTTTCAAGTAACCATGTAAATTCAATGGCTTTACTATTTGGAAATATCATCACATCAAATGAATGATTACGATTAGTTAATAACGGCTGTTTCCAGCCAGAGTATAGTCTATGTGAACGTTTATATTCATTACGCGGTTTCTGTCGGTATCGAATATTTAAATATTCTCTACGATTTGAGATTCCTTTTTCTGGGCTTGAACCATCGCTCGGATGAAAAACTGAAATAATCGCTGCACCACTTGAGGCATCTATCGCTATATCATTGATATATATATGAAAGCATTCAGATAACCTAATGCCACCATAATGCATAAGCATGATAATTAACTGGCTTGATAAATCAACCTCCCCACTTCGATTACTCACACATCCATACCGCAGTAAATTTTCAAAGTATTCTTCAGGAAAACGATGCACAGACTCAACTGAAAGCATGTGATTAATTGGCCCATTAACAGTCCGAATAGCTGAAAACCTATTCATGGAAGGATTACTCAAATGATTCAAGAAACAATTTGCTTCTCGCTTATAATAAGCGCACCAGCGCATACGCTCTTCTGCTTTCGTAGCTTTTCTCATAGGATTTAGATTTGGAACATCATATCCATAAGTGTGGTCTAGATAATCACAATAAGAATTAATATGTCCCAAAAGCACGTTTACATCTTCAACTTTACGCGGGTGCCAATACAAATTTGAGCTATCTATCTGTGAATCATCTATTGAACCAAAACACATTCTATCTACAAAGGATCTCAATAACTCACTAGCTGATAAAAAATTTTTTTCATGTATATTTATGAAGTTAAGTAATAATTCAATAGCAAAAGTATTTCGTTCAAGCCAAGATTGAGATTTATTACGCTTTGAATATAAGAATCTGAGGTGTGAAACTAGAACACCTTTTTCTGTAATCAATGCAGGTAAGCTAACAATTACAGCAAATTGATTCGCTTTGTAGTCCACGCGCCTTTTTAATACGTAAGCCAAAATAGTCACTCATTAATTCATACTATAAGTTATATAGTTAATGGTTCTTATAATGTCAAAGTTATAAAAATAATTAGTTATTTATTTTTCTTCGAGTACTTATAAATGATTTAGTATATATTTTGCAGTGGTACTAATACACCTTCAACAAGCGTTTATTAAGGCAAATAGACCGTAGAGTGCGCTACTTACGCAAGCTGTTACCCGAGCTTAAAATCGTTTATTACGCGCCAGAACAAGAAGGCAAAGTGTTTTTTGGTGCCGTTGTCGAAATCGAAAACGATGCTGGCGACATTAAAACCTTTAAAATTGTCGGCCCAGAAGAAATCTACGACGAACGCAAAGATTACATCTCTATCGACTCACCCATGGCGCGCGCGTTACTCAAAAAAGAAGTCGACGACGAAGCCGTCGTCAGCACGCCTCAAGGCAATAAAACCTGGTACATTAATAAAATTACCTATACCAAAGCCTAAAAGTGATTTAGTGTTGCCTAATCGATAGCTAATAATAATCAACCAGTTAACGTATGTATCAAGCCTTTTTCACTCACACATTACTCAAGGTAGCTGTGTTTATCACGTTGCGTTAATCGCTTTGCATTCCCAATAGGTGTCATATTGAACAACACGAAAGGCAGTCTCTACATGGTTTTTGCAATGGCCGCTTTTGCCATTGAAGACATGCTGATTAAGTCCGCAGCCGAAACCACTTCTTTAGGCCAAATCCTGGCATTGTTTGGCCTCGGCGGCATGCTGATTTTTATGCTGCTAACATGGCGTAAAGGTCAAAAAATACTCCATCCGGCCATACTCACTGCGCCGATTTTAATCCGTGCAGTCTGCGAAGTGACTGGCCGCTTCACCTTTGCGTTAGCCATCACTCTCACACCACTCTCAAGCGCCTCGGCAATATTACAAGCCACGCCACTGATTGCCATGATAGGCGCAGCATTATTGTTTGGTGAACACGTGGGGGTTAAAAGATGGATTGCCGTACTTGTAGGGTTTATTGGGGTGTTAATGATTATCCGCCCAGGACTCGCTGGGTTTGAAGCTAACTCACTATTCGCAGTCATCGCCACATTAGGCTTTGCCGGCCGCGATTTAGCCACCCGCGCAGCCCCGCCGGTGTTATCGAACATGCAACTTGGGGTTTACGGATTCTTTGTATTAATCCCAGCAGGTATCGCTATCCAGTTATATCAAAATGAGCCAGCACAACTTAATACCACAGCATCACTGCAAATCATCGGTGCGATTATTTTTGGTGTTGCCGCCTACAACGCCCTCACCATCGCCATGCGCGCTGGAGATGTCTCGGTCATCGCCCCCTTTCGCTACACCCGCTTATTATTTGCCTTGGCGTTGGGCATATTCATATTCGGTGAATCCCCAGACACCATGACGCTACTCGGCAGCCTACTGGTTGTCGTCAGCGGCGTTTACACGCTCAGCCAAACACGCAAAAAAGTCAGTTCGAGGGTGGTGAATAGCGAAGCCTAATGGGCAGTGGGATTGCACAGGGTTTAGTTGTAGCATCAATGATCTTATGGCTTGTGGCCATTAAGATCATGTTGCTTCACTCTCTGGTGAGAGTGAGGCACCAGAGACTGACTCGTTTTTGACGATGCTTGTTAGCTATTTTCTCGTCGGGACGACAAATTTAATGAAGTCGAATTTAATGAAGTTGAAGTGGAGCTGAGTAACATTTACCCAACTCTGGAGTCAGCGAAGCGCAACTGCGTTAGCTCGTTTGTGGCCTTAGGTCATACAAGGTCTGGGTAACCATAACAATTCAACTTGCCTCAGCTTTGCTTAATCCCCGTTATGTTTTACTGTTAGGCTTAATCGCCATTGCTCTCGAAAGTCTTTTTGAATACGTGAATGGATAAACAGTGTTATCGCCATCGCTATAAATCCGCCTAGACTAGCGAGTGCCATATCCTTATGCGCATCCCAAATGTCACCCTGGGTGCCTAAATACGCCATGCCAAGTTCGCCACCAAATATCTCTGCGGCGCCCCACTCTACTAACTCATATAACATCGATGTCGACATTATCAGGTTTAACGGCGTGAAATAACTCCAAAAGCCTTTCACGTCAGCAATCTTGCAATACAAATCTCTCACTGGATATGCCAATAAAAAGCCGTATGCGAAATGAATCAATCGATCAAAGTTATTACGCTCCCAACCCATATATTCGTTAAGGCTAAAATTAAAATACGACTGCAGAAATTCATCATAGGGAACATTGGCATAAGTATAATATGAGCCGATTTCATGCAAACTCATAAAGACAAATATCAGGCTATAAGAAAGCCGCGATAATGGGCATTTTTTATAGGTGAACACCACAAAGATGGCAGAGAAGACAATTAACACATTCTCAAGCGCCCAATCAGCTCGATTATAAGGGTTGATAGAAATAACAATAAATTCAATAACAAAGATGATTGAAAGCAATAAAAAATATCGTTTATGTTCCATAGAATGTTGGCCATTGTGAATTAAAGATATTTTATGGCATGTCACAGTTTACTTAAGGCTTGCCTCTCAACATCACCTGCTAAAAAATCTTAGGCAACAAACACCTACGACTCATAGATTGCATTTATCACTACGTCATTATTGATGATACGCTTTATTTTTATACAAT
Organism: Shewanella sp. MF05956; assembly: GCF_059758055.1. Classification (NCBI taxonomy): domain Bacteria; kingdom Pseudomonadati; phylum Pseudomonadota; class Gammaproteobacteria; order Alteromonadales; family Shewanellaceae; genus Shewanella; species Shewanella sp. MF05956. The sequence continues at coordinate 17,892 of NZ_JCAYNV010000010.1, forward strand.
AAACCCATACGCCAATATTTCAATGCTAAATCGTTTATTTAACACAACATATCATCTCTGATTTTAAACAAGAATAGGCTTTAACTCTCTGCCTCAATGTGGGCGAATAGCCATGAAAAAAGCCAAAACAAAGATAAAACGCTTAGGCGTAGTAGACTCAGGCATTAGCAATTAGGTTGGTTGGCCATGATTAACCTTCCTTACTAACTTTGATGCCAAACCGAGTTAATTTTTTGATTTTAAAATGTACAAATTCAACTCTGAACTTGAGGCTGTTGAAGAAAATGACGTGAGTCCTGACATGGATGTCTGGCTAGCTTTAGAGGGGAAGGGACGCCCCATCTGAAGCGTTAGCATTTTCGAATAAGACCGAAGAACACCGAAATACGGTCAAAAGCTTGATTCAACCACGTCGCGAAATTATCGCTTTTCAGATAATTTTGATGTGGCGGCTGGGAGTTCCAAGAGGGAACAGCCGTTGGTTTCCTCTTGGTCTGGTGTGGGCGAAGCGCCACGACGTTAGTGGCCGTAGGCCATCAGAAAAAGTAAAACAAACACCTGGATCCCGGCTCAAAAGCATTGCCGGGAGGACGAATTTAATGCTGACGAATTTTATGAAATCGGGTTTAATGAAATCGAATTTAACTAAGTCGAATTTAACTAAATCGAATTGAATAAAGTTGAATAGAATCAAAGTGACATTGATTCATACTCTGGAGTCATCGAAGCGCTACGACGTGAGTGGCCGCAGGCCTTAAATAACCATAACGAAGCCATAAACAAAAAGCCACCCCGACATACAATGCCGGGGTGGCTTTTTAGCTAGCACTTTTAACTTTTAGCTATCAACTGACACTATTAACTATCGCTATCAAGGTTTAGCTATCAGCACTTTGTTCATAGCTAATCATTATTCGCTAATCGCAATCCGCTAATAACCGTTCGCTGTCAGCTAATCCATTATGATTAACGCAGCAGTAATAACGGGATTTTGCTTTTGCTGATCATTCTGGTGGTATTGCTACCGACAAAAAACTCACGAATACGTGAATGACCGTAAGCACCCATTACCATTAAGTCGATATTATTGGCGACTTGATAGGCTTCTAATGCGGTTTGCACTTCACCCTGACACACTGCTGTACTTACCGTAAAGTCTGCACTGCTTAAGGTGTCAGCTGCCGCTGCAAGTTCGGCACTGGCTGTCGTTTGATTGTCTGACACCATCACTAAGTGACACGCTAAGCTTTTAAGTAAAGGGCTGGCGGCAACTCGGCCAAGGGCCTTTTTAGCGGTGGCGCTGCCATCGTAAGCAAAGATAAAACGCTCAGGCGCTGTAAACTCTGCCATAACAACCAAAATAGGTTGCTTAAGCGTGCGGATAACACTCTCAATATGGCTACCAATTGGTTGGTCCTGGTGTTGCTCACCTTGACGTCCCATGACCACTAAACGTGCATTTGGCTCTTGTTCTAACAAGGTTTCAATTAAGTCGCCATGGCGCTGTAAGGTATCGACTGACACTGTAGATTGTTGGTCAGTTACACGCGTTTTAGCATCTTCGAGCATGTATTTGCCTTGCTCGAGTGCCAGTTTGCTTCTGCGGCCTTCAAGCACCACCATTTCGTCAAGTAGATGCTCACGCGTTCCTAAACCAATGTTGCCAGATAAATTCAACTGAGTTGGATACACCGACTTATCTAATACATGTAACAAGGTCACAGGGGCATCTAATTGCTTAGCCGCCCATCCACTGGCATCACATACGGCTAAGGTTGCTTTTGAACCGTCGATACAAGCAATCACATTTGTCATTATTGTTCTCCTTTTGTGGTGTTGCTCAGGGTTAGTGACCAGACATCATTTTTTCGACTTCTTCAGGTTTATCGTGCACCCCAAATTTATCAACGATGGTCGAACTGGCTTCGTTTAGGCCAATTAAATCAACCTCGGTGCCATCACGACGGAATTTAATTACTACTTTATCGAGTGCCGATACTGCGGTGATATCCCAAAAATGCGCTAGTGATAAGTCGATAGTCACTTTATCTACCACTTCTTTAAAATCAAATGATTGGCTGAACTTATCTGCCGAGGCAAAAAACACCTGGCCAACGATTTGATAATGGCGGCCAGTTTCAGCAGTAATCTCTGAACTTTTAACCACCATGAATCGGCCCACTTTATTGGCAAAGAATAATGAAGCCAATAACACCCCTACAAATACCCCAATCGCCAGGTTATGGGTAGCAACAACCACCACAACCGTGGCCACCATCACAAGGTTTGTCGACATTGGGTGGTGTTTAAGGTTACGGATTGAATCCCAAGAGAAAGTACCGATAGACACCATGATCATCACAGCAACCAATGCTGCCATAGGGATAAGCTTTAACCATTCGCCGAGGAATACGATTAAAATCAGCAAAAACACACCGGCTGCAAACGTTGATAAACGGCCACGGCCGCCTGATTTAACGTTGATAATTGATTGACCAATCATCGCACAACCCGCCATACCGCCCATTAAGCCAGCGCCAATGTTGGCAATACCTTGGCCTTTACACTCACGGTTTTTATCACTTTGGGTGTCGGTTAAGTCATCAACAATGGTGGCTGTCATCATTGATTCAAGTAAACCAACCACCGCAAGACCTGCTGAATAAGGCAAGATGATCATTAAGGTTTCAAGGGTTAATGGCACTTCTGGCCACAAGAAGATAGGCAATGTATCTGGTAACTGCCCCATGTCGCCTACAGTACGAACATCGACACCCATAAATACCGCAAAAATGGTTAATCCCACGATGCACACTAACGGTGACGGCAATGATTTACCGATAACAGGGATAAGCGGGAATAAGTAAATAATCCCAAGGCCTGTGGCAGTCATGGCGTACACATGCCAAGTCACGTCAATGAGTTCTGGCACTTGCGCCATAAAGATTAAAATCGCCAAGGCGTTAACAAAGCCGGTCACCACCGAGCGCGATACAAAGCGCATTAAGTTACCGAGTTTTAAGTAACCTGCGGCAATCTGGAATACACCGGTTAATAAGGTGGCAGCCAATAAATATTCAAGGCCGTGCTCTTTTACTAAGGTCACCATTAACAGTGCCATTGCACCCGTTGCAGCAGAGATCATCCCTGGGCGGCCACCGGTAAACGCAATCACTACCGCAATACAGAACGAAGCATATAGCCCCACTTTAGGGTCGACACCGGCAATAATCGAAAAGGCAATTGCCTCTGGAATTAACGCCAGTGCCACCACAAGACCGGCTAATAGATCGCCGCGGATGTTGGAGAACCATTCTTTTTTCATGGTTTGTATCATGTTATTCACTCTGTTTAAAATTCAGTCATTTATTTCAATAGTACGTGCTGATCCGAAACTGAAAATACCGCAAACAGTTTCTAAGATGTTGATCCGTCATGCAACGAGATGCTATCAAATATGGGGTAAAGCAAAACAGCCACTACAGATGGATTGTCGCAATCCAATACGGGAGGGTATAGCTAAATGCGGCTTAGTTCATGCAAGATTTTGCTTTAAATACACGTATGCACCTCAAAGCAGCGACAAAGAATATAGTTCAGCCCGTCTAAAGTCAAAATCTGTCGTAAAAATAATCGATGTTTCGCCTTATTAAGCCTCATTTGCAGCGATGTTTCAGTACAATATTTTCACTGATCATATCCGATAAAAGTAGCGCCTTTTTTAATAGACTCAGCCCAAATCCATTTTAAGATGGCTCACGTTTATCTGGATATTTTGTGTGCGGTCGATCACGATTTTAAGCTTAATAAGACCTGAAATGATGAATGCCAGGTTAAATATGTAAACAAACAGTATAAATAATGTGCTATTTCAGGTTTATTTAATCTTTACGCTGTTTTACGGCCCTTAACTACTTTCAATTAATAGCTGCTTCTTGTTATTCTCCTGCCGTATAACAACTCGCATGGTTTTTGATGCGACAACCACTTCATTTACGCTCAGGCGGAAACGTTTTTTGAATCCAACTCTTTGCCAAAAACTTGTTACGCCGCTAAGCCGCATAGCAAGCTTGTCTAAATTGAGTAAAGCACATTTAACTTTGTGTTTCGGATTACTGTTGCTGCAACCTTTAGCCGATGCGTTATCGATTTCGGTTGGTCACTTTATTGATATCAGTGAGTTTATCGCGATTGCAGACGGCCTATTGGCTGAGTTTGTGGGTGCGGGCTTACTCAGCTTAATTGTGCTTAACCCTATGGTTATTGAACAATTTTGGCGTTTGTTTCATCTCAATTCTAAATTTAGCAATCTGCTTGAACTCAGCGATGCGCTCAGTGCATTATCTCCTGTTATTCCTAAGTCGTTAGACTATACGGCACACGGTTGCCGCGCCCCTCCTCGTTAACTTTCGTTTTAGCTCAATACTCAACAACTCGTTATGACACCCACTTTGACATCAAAGTGAACAACTGCCGTTTATAGGCCAGTTAATGCTGTGTTTGCGTGTTGCTCTCAATCTGTCACAACCTTATGGGATTGGCAGCGTAGTAAGCTTTTAAGGTGAGAGGAATCTTCCTTTGTTAATTCGAAATTTAAGTAAACCAGCACTGGCGGCATTGGCATTTGTGCTCGCCGGTTGTGAAGGCGGCGTACTGGATCCCAAAGGTCAAATCGGCATCGATGAGAAAAACCTCATTATAGTGGCAACGCTACTGATGCTGATTGTGGTTATTCCGGTCATTTTTATGACGCTGTACTTTGCGTGGAAATACCGCGACGGCCGCGACCAGGAGATTTATGCGCCTAAATGGGCACACTCAACCGCCATTGAAGTAGTGGTGTGGGTAGTACCGATTATTATCGTGATCATTTTGGGTGTTATCACCTGGAATTCGACACACGATTTAGACCCCTATAAACCGCTTAAACATGACGCAAAACCCGTCACGGTTGAAGTAGTGTCGCTGGACTGGAAGTGGTTATTTATCTATCCAGAATATGGCATTGCCTCGGTTAACGAATTGGCCTTCCCTGCCAACGTGCCGGTTAACTTCAAAATCACTTCAGACACGGCGATGAATTCATTTTTCATTCCACAGTTGGGCAGCCAAATATACTCAATGGCAGGTATGACAACCAAGCTACACCTTATCGCGAATGAACCTGGCACTTTTGACGGCATTTCTGCTAACTACAGTGGTGCAGGTTTTACCGGCATGAAATTTAAAGCCATTGCCACACCTACAGCAGATGATTTTGATGCCTGGGTTGCTAAGGTAAAACAACAAGGTCACACCTTGGATGTTGAGCAATATAAGCAGCTCGCTGAAAAGAGCGAAAATAACCCTGTGCAATATTACGGCTCAGTACAACACGGCATGTTTAATTACATTGTAATGCAGTATATGCATCCAGACTCGAACATGAAATCTATGGGCAACATGGAAGGTATGGAAGGTATGGAAGGCATGCACGACATGGGCAACATGAAATCAATGTCTGGTATGGATCACACTCAACATATGCAGCATATGAAAGACATGGACGCTGAAAAACATCCCGAACATCCATCACCTACACACTCAACCACAGAGCATTCTTCAACTGCTTCTGGGGAGGCGGAGTAATCATGCCATTTCTTGGAAAATTAACACTCGAGTCTATTCCGTATCACGAACCCATTATTATGGTGACCCTCGCGGCTGTCGCCATTATTGGTGTCATTATTGCAGCTTTAATCACTAAGCATCAAAAATGGGGCGTGCTGTGGCACGACTGGTTAACCTCGGTTGACCATAAAAAACTTGGCATCATGTATATCGTGTTAGCGATGGTGATGCTTATCCGTGGTTTCTCTGACGCGATTATGATGCGAACCCAGCAAGCGCTCGCCACTAATGGCGCTGCGGGGTATTTACCACCAGAACATTACGACCAAATCTTCACCGCCCATGGCGTGATCATGATTATCTTTATGGCAATGCCATTTATGATTGGTTTAATGAACTTGGTCGTACCGCTGCAAATTGGTGCTCGCGATGTCGCGTTCCCATTCTTAAACAATTTCAGTTTTTGGCTAACCACCTCTGGTGCGGTGTTAATTAACATATCGCTAGGACTCGGTGAGTTTGCTAAAACCGGTTGGGTGGCTTATCCGCCATTGTCAGAGCTGGCCTACAGTCCGGGGGTGGGGGTTGATTATTATATCTGGGCCTTGCAAATATCCGGTATAGGGACAACCTTAACCGGGGTGAACTTTATCGCCACTGTGTTAAAAATGCGTGCGCCTGGTATGAAGCTGATGCAAATGCCTATTTTCACTTGGGCTTGTACCTGGGCTAACGTGTTAATCGTTGCATCATTCCCAATTTTAACGGCTTTGTTAGGCATGCTGACCTTAGACCGTTATTTAGATTTCCACTTCTTTACCAACGACGGTGGCGGTAACGCCATGATGTACATCAACCTATTTTGGGCTTGGGGTCATCCTGAAGTGTACATTTTGGTATTACCGGCTTTCGGTATTTTCTCTGAAGTGTTTTCAACCTTCACTTCAAAGCGTTTATTTGGTTACACCTCAATGGTGTGGGCAACGGGTGCGATTTCTGTACTTGGCTTTATTGTGTGGTTACACCATTTCTTTACCATGGGTTCAAGCGCGAATGTTAACGCCTTCTTCGGCGCAATGACCATGGTGATTGCGGTGCCGACTGGGGTAAAACTGTTTAACTGGCTATTTACCATTTATCGCGGCCGTTTACGTTTGACCGTGCCAGTATTGTGGGGCTTAGGCTTTATGGTGACCTTCACCATCGGCGGCATGACCGGGGTATTGTTAGCATTACCAGGGGCCGATTATGTGTTGCATAACAGCTTGTTTTTAATCGCCCATTTCCATAACACCATTATTGGTGGTGCGGTATTTGGCTATATGGCGGGGTTTGCTTACTGGTTCCCTAAAGCGATGGGATTCACGCTTAATGAACGTTTAGGCAAGGCATCTTTTTGGTGCTGGCAAATTGGCTTCTATTTGGCCTTTATGCCGTTGTACGTGCTTGGTTTTATGGGCATGACACGTCGTATTAACCACACAGATAACCCAGCGTGGAACTTCTGGCTTTACTTTGCCGTAGTCGGCGCATTCATCATTCTTGTGGGGATTATTTTACAATTTGTGCAATTGTATGTGAGCTTCCGCGACCGTGAGCAAAACCTCGATACCACAGGCGATCCATGGAATGGCCGTACACTTGAGTGGTCAACCTCTTCACCACCACAGTTTTATAACTTTGCCCAGTTAGATCCCGTAACGGACATTGATACGTTCACCGACATGAAAGAAAAAGGCACTGCCTATCAACGTCGTGAAACCTATCAGCCAATTCACATGCCTAAAAATACTGCCAGCGGTATTACCATGGCTGCGTGTATTACTGCCATGGGCTTTGCGGCGATTTGGCATATTTGGTGGTTAGCCATTGTCGGTTTTGGCGGTACGTTTGTGTTGTTTTTACTGCGCGCTTACGACAATGACGTGGACTATTACGTGCAACCCGATGAAGTCGCACGTATTGAAAATGCACACTTAGATAACGTAGCAAGGGGCCGATAATGAGTATTGCTATTAAAGCAGATTTACACGTAGCTCATTCTGCTGAGCACAATGATCAACACCATGATGATCATCATGACACTAGCGGTAACACCTTGTTCGGTTTTTGGCTTTATCTCATGACCGACTGTATTTTGTTCGCCTCTGTGTTTGCGACTTATGCGGTGTTGTTTATGAATACCGATGGTGGGGTGTCGGGCAAAGATATTTTCGAATTAGACTTCGTGCTTATCGAAACTGCCGCCTTACTGATCAGTAGTATTACTTATGGCTTTGCCATGATTTGCGCAAGACACCAAAAGAAAGCCGCAACATTAACGTGGTTATTAATCACCTTTGCGTTGGGTTGTGTGTTTATCGCGATGGAAGTTTACGAGTTCCATCATTTAATTGAACACGGTAATGGCCCAGATCGCAGCGCGTTTTTATCCGCATTTTTTGCCCTAGTCGGTATGCATGGTTTACATGTTACCGCGGGCTTAATTTGGATGCTGATCATGATGGTTGAAGTGCTTAAAACAGGCTTAACTAATCGCAGCATCACTCGCCTGAGTTGTTTAAGTTTGTTTTGGCATTTCTTAGACATCGTTTGGGTGTGTGTGTTTACCGTAGTTTATTTGTTAGGAGTCTTGTGATGAGCAATGCACATGCAAGCCACGGCGCAGGCGACTTTTCTGCCAGCGTTAAATCATATTTAGTCGGCTTTGTGTTATCGGTTGTCTTAACCGGTATTCCATTTTGGTCGGTGATGACACACCAGTTTGACCACATGACAACACTCTGGGTTGTGGTGATAACGGCGATAGTGCAAATCGTGGTGCACTTGAAATACTTCCTCCATTTAGATTTTTCTAAAGAAGGCAGAATCAATACATTCTCGTTCTTATTCACCGCCTTGATTATTGTCATGGTAGTGGGTTTGTCTGTGTGGATTATCTACGCAGCTAACGAATTGATGATGTAATTAGACAGCTATCATGAATAATCAAGGTCAATCTATGTCAGCACAATTAACCTCACGCTTACGAGGATATGTTCAGGTCACTAAGCCTGGCATCATCATGGGCAATTTAATTTCTGTCGCGGGCGGCTTTTTACTCGCGGCTCAAGGTAATGTTGATTTGACCTTGATGTTCGCCACCATGATAGGTTTGTCTTTGGTGGTGGCGTCGGGTTGTGCGATCAATAATTGCATTGATCGCGACATCGACGCCAAAATGAAGCGTACTCGAAACCGAGTGACCGTTACCGGTGAAATATCGGTACAAGCGGTATTGAGCTTTGGTATTGGTCTGGGTGTTGTCGGCTTTACCATGCTGGCGATATTCACTAATAGTTTAGCGGTGTTATTTGCCGCCATTGGCTATGTGGTTTATGTCGGCGTGTACAGCCTATACATGAAACGCAACTCGGTTTACGGCACCTTAGTTGGCAGTTTTTCGGGAGCCGTGCCACCGGTTGTGGGTTATTGCGCGGTTACCGGGCAAATGGACATGGGCGCGGTCATTTTGCTGCTAATGTTTAGCCTATGGCAAATGCCTCACTCATATGCGATTGCGATTTTTCGCTTTGACGATTATGCCGCGGCCAATATTCCGGTACTACCCGTAGCCCAAGGCATGACTAAAGCTAAATTGCATATCGTGTTGTACATCGCGGTATTTGCGCTAGTGAGTGCACTGCTTCCCTTAGCTGGTTACACAGGTATTGCCTTTATGGCGGTCACCTTTGCGACGAGTTTATGGTGGTTAGCCATGGCATTAAAAGGCTATCGTCGCGACATCAATTTGCAGTCTTGGGCTCGGCAGGTATTTGGATTTTCCATTATCACGATTACCGCATTAAGCGTGACCATGGCATTGGATTTTCAAGTTGCTGCTCAAGTACCATTACTGACTTTAGTACCTTAACCGGTCATCATTATTTGGTTGAACACAAAGCCCGTTAGCCTATGCTGCGGGCTTTTTATTTGCTTATTCAACATTGTTGACTAGGGTTAAAGCTCATTTAAATTACCGTATGAAGTTCGGTCTATACCCAATCAACTTGAAGATCCGTGTTTCAGAGCTTCACCGTGTTTTCAATACTAGGCGCGTTAATGCGGTAATGTAGGTACCTTATAAATTAGCGCAACAACGTAGTGGGAACACGGTGAAACTCCCAAAGGGCAAGTTTTACACGTGTTTATGCTGCGTTATTGATTTTGGAAAGGGAACGACCATTACCCGCAATCAATGCCTTGCCTAAACGCGTGTAAACTCTTGCTGAAATCGAGCATCTTCAGGTTGTTTGGGTATTTACCCACTCTAAAAACATAAAGGGATATTATGTTTACCACGTTAACAACCCAGTTGCTTACTGGCCTCATCAATTCCGCTAACAAACCATTGCGCTTATGCATTCTGTCTTTGATGATGTTCCTAACGTTAGTGGTGCCCGTCAACGCGACAGCGCAAACATTCACCTCGAACAATCAGCACGCGTTATTTGGCAATTGGATTATCGACACCCCAGAGCACATCACCTTACTGCAATTAAACCGTGATTTAAGCTATTTATACATTAATCTCAACCACCTAACGCCGCATAAAAGCGTAGCCGAATGGGGCCGACTCGCTATTGCGCCTAATGGTGTGCGCTTTATGGCCAGTTATAGCAATAATCCGCTATTGGGCCTGGTGGCGTATCAAATTACCCATCCCAAGCTGCATATCGCGCTTGGCGTAGAATCAAAAAAGTTAGTCTTCACTATCGACACTAACGCAGACAGCATTAGCGATGAACAACATGACTATTATGCCTATAAGCACCAATCTATCTTCGGCGTCTGGCATCAATTATCAACACCAGCATTAAGTAGTGTTGTGTTGCTCAGCAGCGGTTATTACGTTTTAGTGAATGTGAACTTACATCAAGACCCTCACATTCATCCGCATAATACCCATTTACAATGGGGCCGCTTTGAAGGACAGCAAGAATTTAGTGAACCTCTTTTTGATAGCCACCCACAACTGACATCCGCATTACCTCTCATGATTTATCACCCTTTGCGCCAACAACTGGCTTTATCTTTTGACCAAGACAAAGACCACATAACAGACCATTTGCTGCTTTTTAAACAATAAAGCGGCATTTACAGCTATTTAGTTACAATTTCTGCTGCAATCAGCTATTCAAATTCAAGTGATTACACTTCATACTGAGCCATTGCTGGTATCAATTTAGTGTTAAAAGGATATTCCATGGGCCAAGAAACCTCTAAGATCCTCGTTGTCGATGACGACATGAGATTACGTTCATTATTAGAACGTTACTTGCTTGAACAAGGCTTTCAAGTACGTAGCGCAGCCAATGCTGAACAAATGGACCGATTACTTGAGCGCGAAAACTTTCACCTTTTAGTACTCGACTTGATGCTACCCGGTGAAGATGGTTTATCGATTTGTCGCCGTTTACGCCAGCAAGAAAACCCAATTCCTATTGTGATGCTCACCGCCAAAGGCGATGAAGTCGACCGTATTATTGGCTTAGAGCTTGGCGCTGATGACTATTTACCTAAACCGTTTAATCCACGTGAGTTATTAGCACGGATTAAAGCGGTAATGCGTCGTCAAACAACTGAAGTACCAGGTGCGCCTGCGCAGCAGGAAGAAATGATTGAGTTTGGTGAGTTTTCACTGAATTTAGCCACGCGAGAGATGTTTCATGGTGATGAAAGCATTGCGCTGACTAGCGGTGAGTTTGCCGTATTAAAAGTGCTGGTTAACCATCCTCGTGAGCCATTATCGCGCGACAAGTTAATGAACCTTGCTCGCGGCCGTGACTACTCTGCCCTTGAGCGATCTATCGATGTACAGGTTTCGCGCTTACGCCGTTTAATTGAAAAAGATGCCGCCAACCCACGTTATATTCAAACGGTTTGGGGTTTAGGTTATGTGTTTGTACCCGACGGCACCACGCGTAAGTAAGTCATGGAACTCAAGTTAAAATGGTGGCAACGCTTCTTACCTCGAAGCGCGTTTAGCCAAACGGTATTGTTGATTGGCAGCTTATTGCTGATCAATCAATTAGTGTCGTATTGGTCGGTCGCCGTTTACTTTATCAAGCCCAGTTACGAGCAAATTAACCAACTGATTGCCCGCCAAATCAACTTATTATTTGTTGATGGCGTGGATGTTGGCCGCGAACATCTCACCATGGTTGATGCCTTAAATGCCAAAGTGCGTGACGATGGCATGACGGTTTACAACCAAAAACAAGCCCAGGAGGCCGGACTCAGCCAGGCCACTTATTACAGCTTTTTGTCTGAACAAATGTCGGTTTATTTGGGCGGCGAAGCTGAAGTTCGTTTTTCTCAGGGTGAAAATCTCGACGTGTGGATTAAGCCGCCTCAAGCCCCCACGCTGTGGATTAAAGTGCCGTTAACCGGCATTAACGAATCTGACTTATCGCCATTAACCTTGTATTTATTGGTGATTGGCGCGCTCAGTGTCGCTGGCGGCTGGTTATTTGCTCGCAGGCAAAACAGGCCATTAAAACGCTTACAAAAAGCCGCGGTTGCGGTGTCTCAAGGCGACTTCCCGCCCACATTACCATTAAGCGGTTCTACCGAAATTGTTGAAGTAACCCATGCGTTTAATCAAATGGCGCATAGCATGAAACAGCTTGAGCAAGACCGTGCCTTACTCATGGCCGGTATCTCCCACGACCTACGCACGCCACTAACCCGCATTCGCTTAGCATCTGAAATGATGGTCGAAGAAGACCAATATTTAAAAGAAGGCATTGTTACCGACATTGAAGACATGGATGCGATTATTAACCAATTTATTGCCTATATTCGTAACGATCGTGAAGGTGTGCGCGAGCCAGATCAAATTAACCGCTTAATCCAGGAAATTAGCCAACAGGAATCTCACCGCGAAGAAACCATAGAGCTGTCGCTGGGCAACTGCCCCGACATTGCCATGAATAGCGTGGCGATTAAACGTGTGCTGAGCAACCTGGTAGAAAATGCGTTTCGTTACGGCAATGGCTGGATAAAAATCAGTTCGTACCATCAGGGTAATGCGGTGTGTTTTAGCGTTGAAGATAATGGCCCAGGCATTGATGAATCTAAGGTTGAGCAGTTATTTCAACCCTTTACTCAAGGTGATTCTGCCCGCGGCAGTGTCGGCTCAGGTTTAGGGCTGGCGATTATTAAGCGAATTGTTGACCGTCATCATGGCAAAGTAAAACTGTCTAACCGCCCTCAAGGTGGCCTCAAAGCTCAGGTTTGGCTGCCATTAATGGATAAAAATCAATAAGATTTGATTGAAACGACGTTAACGCACTCATAAAAAATGGGCGCCACATTGGGCGCCCATCTTTTCAATCTAATTTGAATAGCGACTTACAGTGCAGCCATTACGGCTTCTGCTGTGCTCACTTCAAATGACTTGGCTTGTTCAACATTCAATAATGTCACAACGCCGTTGTCGATAATCATCGCGTAACGTTGTGAACGCACGCCACCAAAACCAGCGGTGTCCATTTCTAGGCCTAGAGCTTTAGTAAAGCTGGCATCGCCGTCTGCAAGCATCATTAATTCAGAGGCATTTTGCGCTTCGCCCCATGCTTTCATCACAAATGCATCGTTTACCGATACACAAGCAATTAGGTCAACACCTTTAGCTTTAAACTCGTCAGCCTGTACCACAAAGCCTGGCAAGTGAGCTTCTGAACAGGTTGGCGTAAATGCACCTGGTACGGCAAATAACACCACTTTTTTACCGGCAAAAAGCTCAGTTACATCGTGATTAACCATACCGTCTTTAGTCAGTTGGCTTAATGTAGCTTTTGGTAAAGATTGTCCTGTAGCGATCATAATCATATTTCCTTAAGGGTGAATAAATGGGTTATTTAGGCGCCAATACTTTACGGCAACCTACATACAAAATAGATAATACTGACTCACATAAAATTGAGATTAACAGCCCAAGTAACATGCCGATGGCAATGGCTTCGGGCTTTAATAAAATCACATGCGAATAGTTGTTCCATACTTCAGCTTGAATGTCTGTTTGCGGTGCAAGGAGCACTTGCTGGTATGGGCTATAACTGTGTTGACGAAAGCGCGTTAATGCATCGGTTAACGCCACGTAACGTTGATAAATCGATTCGATACTTTCGCCACCCGCGCTGAAAACTGGATCGTTATTTTTGCGATAGTGTTGAATAAGCTTACTGATGTCGCCAGCAAAAAAGCGGTCGGCATCGTGTTGAAATTCGGCCAAACTTTGCTTGGCTTCTAGCTGATGTGCTTCTAAGCGTTGACCATATTGATCGACAAAACCAGGAACTTGAATACCAATCAATACGCCACAAACAAACAGCACTAAACGCAGGTAGTCCATTAAATGTTTAATCATGATGTCATCGGTTGAGATAGAGAAAAATTCACAAACGCCACAATATCACCAATTACGCAAGTAAGCATCTTGAATAAACAGATGTTAACTTGCGTAACTGGTAGGCCTTTTTCAAAGCTTATGTGGCTCAGTAGTAAGCATCAAGGTTTTATTGAGCCGACTTAGCTTACCCATTGTCTAGGTTTACTCAACCAGCAAGACGCCTTTATACATCTGCATTTGGCAATGAAATGGATACTCACCTTTGGCTAATGCTGGTAGCGAAATCACCACAGATTTGTCCAGAGGCAGCTCTTCGCTAATGTCTAAGTCAGGAAATAACAAACTGGCGGAGCATCCGGCTTTGTCCTGACGTAAAAAGGTTAATTGTGTCGAAGTATTAGCTGGCACGGTTATTCTTGCCGGAGAGTAAACACCGTCTTTAACCACAATAGCGTTACTTGCTTGATGAGTTGCGGCTTTAGGTTTGTATAACCAAAACCACCAAACGATAAGGGCAATCAATGCCACACAAAATAAGTTAATTAATAGCATCATTCACTCCTAGTGTTGTTGAGGGGTAAAAAAGCGTAAACGATTGGCGTTGCTCACCACAGTTAATGATGAAAATGCCATTGCTGCACCCGCAACTACTGGGTTAAGTAATACGCCAAACACAGGGAATAACACCCCTGCAGCGAGCGGAATACCCGCCATATTGTAAATAAACGCACCGACCAGATTTTGCCTAATGTTGCCTAACGTCGCTTTACTCACCGCGATGGCATCTGCCAAACCGTGTAGCGATCCTCGCATTAGCGTTATATCGGCACTTTCAATCGCCACATCTGTTCCGGTGCCAATAGCAAAGCCAACATTAGCTAAAGCCAGTGCTGGGGCATCATTTATACCATCGCCAGTCATGCCTACGACTTCACCTAAGGCTTGTAATTCGGCCACTTTATTGGCTTTATCTTGTGGTAATACGTCGGCAAAAAAGTCATCTACACCTACTTTTGCTGCCACTGCAGTGGCTGTCGCGTGATTATCTCCGGTAAGCATAATCACTTTAATACCACTACTTTTAAGCCTTGCTATGGCGGCAACAGAATCCGCTTTAATGGGGTCGGCCACCGCAATTACCGCCGCGAGCTCACCGTCGATGGCAAAATACATTGGCGTTTTGGCTTCTGCTGCTAAGGCTTGTGCTTGTTGTTGATATTCGCTCAAAGCAATGCCTTTATCGTGCATTAATTTCTCATTACCAAATAATAACTGAGCCGATTGATACTGAGCTTGAACACCAAATCCTGCAATAGCAGTAAAATTTTCCACATTGAATAAGGTTAATCCCTTATCCGTTGCTGCTTGGACAACAGCTTGCGCAAGTGGATGCTCAGAATGTTGCTCAATACTCGCGGCCAATTGCAATACCTGTTCTTGTTCGCGTCCACTCACAACAATCATATCGGTGATTTTTGGTGCACCTTCGGTAATGGTGCCTGTTTTATCTAAGATCATGGTGGTAATAGTCGACGCAGTTTGCAAAGCCTCACCATTACGAATAAGCACACCATATTCAGCGGCTTTACCCACACCTACCATCACAGACATTGGCGTTGCTAATCCTAGAGCACACGGACAAGCGATAATTAATATTGTCATCGCCGACACTATGGCGTATCCCACTGAAGGTTCAGGTCCAAAATTGAGCCATACCATGGCGCTGACAATGGCAATAATCATCATTGCAGGAACAAAATAGCTCGAAATGACATCTGCCATCCGTCCAATCGGCGGTTTGGAGTTCTGCGCCCGCTTAACCATGGTAATAATGTGCGCCAATGCAGTATCTTTACCGACTCGGGTAGCGGTAAAGGTGAGTGTTCCTAATTTGTTTAATGTGCCTGCGACAACATCATCATTAATACTTTTTTCAACAGGTATAGGTTCACCAGTCAACATCGATTCATCAATAAAGCTGCTGCCCTCAACGACCACACCGTCTACGGGAATTTTTTCACCTGGTCGAACACTGACCTTATCGTTTAATTGCACCAAGGCAATATCAATATCGACCGCTTTACCATTGCGGATCACCCTAGCCGTTTTAGCTTGTAAACCAATTAAACGCTTAATCGCTGCGGAGGTTTTACCGCGTGCCTTGACCTCTAACGCAAGTCCAAGGTTGATTAAACCAATGATCATCGCGGTTGCTTCAAAATAGACATGGCGCGCCATTTCTGGCAATAAATCTGGTGCAAATACCACCACCATAGAGTAAATCCACGCAGTGCCTGTTCCGAGCGCAATTAAGGTATCCATATTGGCACTATGATTAGTAAATGATTTCCATGCGCCAGTATAAAAATGCTTGCCGGAGAAAAACATAATTCCTAAGGTCAGCACACCAATAGCCCCCCAAACCATCTGTTGTATTGGGTTAGTAACGGTCATGTCACCAATAAACAAACCATAAATCATCAGCGGGATACCCACTGCTAATGCGACAATAGTATGTTTTATTAGGCTTTTATAATATATTGCATCAGCCTGTTCTTTTTCATCGATGGCATCTGCACCACCCTGATCGTTAATCACAATCGCGTGATAACCAGCGTTTTCAACGGCCTCAAGCAAATTGGCCACGTCAACATTTCCGGTGACCATGACGCTGCGATCGGCAAAGTTCATTTCTGCTTGGTCAACCTGCGCCACGCTGTTAAGGGCTTTCTCAATTTTGCCAACACAGCTGGCACAACCTGCACCCTCTATCAATAATTGTGTTGTTGTTTGGGTATTCATCACAAAGACTCCTTATCACTAACCTGACAAGGGGTTTCATGGTTTGAATCAAATCCCTCAATCAAGTGGCAAACCATGTTACCGGTGGGTGCCAACGCGGGCAGGTTTTCCCACTCACTTACGGCTTGAGTCAGCTTATTACGTAGCTTTAACGTTTCATTAAACAGTATTTCAGTTTCGGCCAACTTTTGGCTAATAAGCTGCTTCACCATGGTACAAGCGCTTTCACCGTGATCAGTTTTGGAAAAAATCACTTTAATTTCATCCACCGAAAAACCTAAGTTTCTGGCACTCATAATAAATCGCATTCGTGACACTTCTTTGTCACGATAAAACTTATAACCATTGCTAGGCGATTTTGTTGGGGCGAGCAGGCCGATTCGGGTATAAAAACGAATTGTGTCTGTGGTAACGCCCAATAAGGTTGAGAGTTCACTGACTTGCATAATCACTCCTTGGGTAACAACTGTATTGAAAAATAAGATCTACATAAATAAATCTACTTAGCATATGCAACGACTGTAAACCTATGTCTTACACCCACGTCAAGCAGCTAGCAACCCTGAAAATAAAAAACGCCAATATGATCACTCATGTTGGCGTGGATACTTGCTATACAAATCATCTAAAACTGAGTGCGAACTCCCTGGCCACTTAAGCCATTAGCACGTTCGCTAATGGATCATTCGCTGATAGATTATTGATCCCAATCAGGGCTAAAATCTGGCGCAGCTACACGATGATTTCGATCTAATTTATCGATTGCCGCCATGTCTTCAGGCGGAAGCGATAACGCTAATGAGGCCATATTAGCTTGCACATTTACCAGCTTAGTTGACCAGCACTGTGCGCCAACTAACAACAGAAATAAACCGTCAACCAAGCAAATCTGTTTTGCTCTAACTGCAAATATCTACACACGGTTAAATTGAGCCCTTAGTTATAAGGTTAATCTAGGCTGAATAAATTCAATAAATGCTGAGATCCGCCGCGCCACAGTAGATGATTTGTAATACATCGCATTCACTTGCTCGCGATCGCTAACATTAATTTTGTCTTGATTAAGCAAGGCGACTAACCGACCGTCGGCTAAATCGTCGTTAATCATAAAGCCCGACAAACACGCAATACCATTACCGCTTAACGCCAATTGCCGCAACGTTTCGCCATTACTGCTACAGATGCTCGGCATAATTTCCTCGCTACCTTTTAACGGCCACCGGTTAAGCGCTTTTGGCTCGGTAAAACCGAGTAACTCATGACCGCTTAGGTCTGCCACTTTTTGCGGTGCGCCTCGGCGGGCAATGTAGGCTGGTGAGGCCACGATGTGTAAGGCACTCTTGCCTAATGGTCTGGCGTACAAGGTAGAATCGTTTAATTTACCAATACGAATCGCCACATCAGTACGCTTTTCCAGTAAGTCGACATAACCCTCATTTGAAGTGAGCTCTAACATAATATCTGGATACGCCTGCCTAAAATCTTGCATTAACGGCACCAGCTGATGAAACACAAACGGGCTTGCAGCATCTACGCGCAATCGCCCTTGTGGTAACTCACCTCGCTTAACTAACTCATCTTCTGCCCGTTGTAATTGCAGTAAGCCCGTTCTCACCGACTCGACAAATTGCCTACCTTCGTCAGTCAGCTCAATACGCCGGGTGGTGCGGTTTAATATGGTCACCCCAAGCTGCTGCTCAATTTTACTCACCGCGCGCGACACACGGGCCACTTGAATATTTAACGTATTGGCCGCCGCAGAAAAGCCGCCGCTGTCGACCACAGTTAATAAAATATCCAGATCATCTGAGCGAGTCAGCATACACACCTCGGGTTAACGTCAATTACCTTCATTTTACACAAAAGTTATTTGCTAAAGACACTGTTTTTTACAACTCATTTACCGTGAATAATAGCCAGCATTACGCAATACCGACTCATTCACCTTATTAAACCCGAGGAACACATTATGCCGTTAGCCCTACTCGCATTGACGCTAAGCGCCTTTGCAATCGGTACCACCGAATTTGTCATTGTGGGGGTTACTGCCCACCATGGCCCAAGACCTTAATGTTTCATTACCCTCAGCAGGCTTGTTAGTCAGCTTGTATGCCCTAGGTGTTGCGATTGGCGCACAGGTATTAACGGCACTTACAGGTAAATGGAACCGTAAAAACGTGTTATTAACCGTTATGGCGCTGTTTGTGGCAGGTAATGTATTAGCATGGCAAGCCCCGGGTTATGAAACCTTAATTGTCGCACGCATTATTACTGGCCTAGCCCATGGAGTGTTTTTCTCTATTGGCTCAACCATTGCAACCGGATTAGTGCCTAAAGAAAAAGCTGCCAGCGCCATTGCAATTATGTTTACCGGTTTAACTGTCGCATTGGTGACAGGCGTGCCCTTAGGTACCTATATTGGCCAAACATTTGGTTGGCAAGCCACCTTTTTAGCGGTAGCGATATTAGGCTTTATTGCGTTGATAGGCAGCAGTTTATTGGTACCAAACAATTTACAGCAGCCTGCGGCCACTAAAATATCCACTCAACTTAAGGTATTAACTCAGCCACGATTATTATTAGTGTATGCCATTACCGCATTAGGCTACGGCGGCACCTTTGTCGCGTTTACATTTTTAGCACCCATTTTAGAGCAAGTGTCAGGCTTTGAGTCTCATGCGATTGGTCTGATTATGTTGGTTTATGGCGTGTCAGTGGCTATCGGTAATATTTGGGGCGGTAAAATGGCCGACAAGTTAGGCCCAATCAAAGCGCTGAGTATCATTTTTACCGGTTTAGCCGCCATTTTAGTGGTATTTAACTTTACTGCGGTTAACCCTATTGCAGCAGTTATCACCATTTTAGTGTGGGGCGCATTTGCATTTGGTAATGTACCAGGATTACAAGTTTATGTGGTTAAACTGGCGCAAGAGCATACACCTAACGCAGTTGATGTGGCATCTGGCCTCAATATTGCCGCATTTAATGTGGGTATTGCACTGGGTGCCTGGGGCGGCGGATTAATCGTTGAGCAAGCAGGCTTAATGCATACCCCATGGGTTGGCGCGGTGATTGTATTGTTAGCATTAGCGTTAACCCGCTACAGTGGCTCGCTAGACAATAAAACCAATAACACTGCGGTATCTCAGGCAGCGGCATAATAGTTATTTCTGAGCTAGAGGTCGTTAAATCAGGGCATAGATATATACCTATATGCCCTTGATTCTTTTCAGCTTTAGTAAAAAAAAGCTTGAGCTCAGGTTAACTTAATCCCCAATCAATTTTTGGTAAATGCTCAATAAACCACTCAAACCCGCGGCCTTGGTGCTCTTTATGCCAGGCAAGATATAAGCTCTGGTTAGGACGTGGGATTGAGCATTGTTTTTCAATTAACTCACCGCTGTCGAAATAACATTGCACCATGTGCCGCGGTAAAAAACCAATCCCCAAACCTTGTCGCTGTGCCGCTATTTTGGTTTCCATGGTGTTAACTCTAATGACTTGCTTGCTTTGAAATAAGCCACTACTGCGTGTCGGCAACACTTGCGCAGTATCGGCCACCACAACTGAGGCGTATTCGGTGAGTTTGTCGGCGGCTAATACCTCATCAACAAACGCCAATGGATGATGAGGCGCCACTGCAAATACAAATTCAATCTCGCCTATTTTGTGGGTTTGAAATACACCTCTAGGTAATTCGCCAGAGGCACCAATCACAATGTCTGCGCGGCGACTGTGTAAGGCATCCCAACCACCACCCACAGCTTCCACATCGATACTAATGTCTACCGAGTGTTCGAGCTGATTAAATTGCTCGATTAACTGAAACAACGGCGCTTGAGGAATAACCGTATCGCGCGACAATCTAATTTCACTTTCCCAGCCGGACTCTAATTGCTGCACGGAATCAATCAGTCGATTAGTGGCCAGCAATATCTGACGCCCTTGCTCTAATACAATTTTACCTGCTGGGGTGAGCTGTGCTTTTTGTTTTGTCCGGTCAAATAACGCTGTGCCCATGTCATCTTCAAGTTTTTTGATGGTGTAGGTTAATGCTGACGGCACTCGATACAAGGATGCCGCTGCAGCTGCAAAACTCCCCTTGCGCTCAATGGCGTCCAGGGCCCGCAATGCATCGATGGTAATCGCATGGTGCATGAATTCATCCTTATTCAAAAAATTTGAACTATTAACTCAGTTTATTCCGATTTTTTATTCGATCAAGTCTCAATATACTCATTATCAATCGGTGAGGCAGCGTTATTTACGCTTACCACCAGCCAAATAACAGTTTAAAAATATTGAGGATACAAACCATGAAAGCACTGATTAAACGCATTACACACTCTACTGCAGATTTTAGCACATTGGCATTGCGTGTGCCTGTAGGGATTATATTTATGGCCCACGGCGCCCAAAAATTATTTGGTTGGTTTGGCGGTTATGGCCTAGAAGGTACTGGGCAATGGATGGCGTCAATGGGAATGGAACCTGGTGTGTTAATGGCCTTTATGGCAGGCAGTGCTGAGTTCTTTGGTGGCTTATTTATTTTACTCGGTTTACTGACTCGTCCAGCGGCTGTAGCACTTGCCTTTACCATGGTGATTGCCATTGCCAGTGTTCACCTAAGCAACGGCTTATTTATGTCTAACAACGGTTATGAGTATGCTTTGGCTTTATTAGCCGCCAGCGTGTCATTGGCTTTATCGGGTTCGGGTAAAGCAGCGCTTGATAACGCGCTTACCACTCGATTAGCTAAATAACCTCAGAGCAAGTTAGCAAACCCAAATTTCGATCAATACCAATCAGATCAAAACACACATCTGATTGGTATAAACATATATTAAGCGTTAGGAGAACATCATGATCACTATACGTCCTGCAAGCGAGCGCGGCACCGCCAATTTTGGTTGGTTAGACAGTAAACACAGCTTCTCATTTGGCAGTTATTATGACCCAGAGCATATGGGATTCTCAGCCTTGCGAGTCATTAACGATGACAGCGTAACGCCCGGTGCAGGATTTGCCACTCACGGCCATCGTGACATGGAAATCATCAGCTATGTGCTCGAAGGTTCAATTGCCCATAAAGACAGTGAGGGTAACGTTGAAGTATTGCCTGCTGGTGAATTCCAGCTTATGTCTGCCGGCAGCGGTATCACTCACAGTGAATACAATGCGTCTAAAACCGAGCCATTGAAGTTTTTACAGATTTGGATCCAGCCCAATACCTTAGGTAATACGCCAGGGTATCAGCAAAAAAACTTTGGCCAAGCTCTGGGATTAACCACCATTGCGACGCCAACGGGTGAAAATGACACCTTACACATCAAGCAAAATGCGACGTTATCACAATTGATTTTAGCGCCGCATTCAGAGCTGACTTACACGATTGCCGCTGACAGACAGGTCTATGCACATCAAGTGGTCGGTGAGCTGAAAATCGAGTCAGAAAGACTCACTGCCGGTGATGGAGCAAAGATAACAGGTCAACAAACGATAACCTTTAAAAACACTCAAGACGACCAGTCTACTGCAATTATCTTTGATTTACCTTAATACTCAAAACCCTGTTGCCTGTGATAGTGTTATCGCAGGCTACAGCCTTTTTCCTAATCTCATTTCATCCTCCCCATTAACTCAGCACTCATGCTTTTAATTAATAAGGGGCTGACCAATATTATCAGTGGCACTACCTTGCTGCGCATCTCTTAGCTTTAGTGCACTAAACACGCCAATAGCAGCCATTAAGCCCATCGCCACTTGCACGCCTATCACTGCAGTAAAGCCGTTTTGCCACAGAGTAATAATCTGCTCAGCAAACATCAGCCAATCGGCTATCAATGTTATTAATAACAGTGCACTAGTAAGCAATAATAAGCGGCTAATATGGCGTTTAACATTGCCAATGTTAATACTCACTAACATGGTCGCTAACAAAGCCAGTACAAAGCAGACAACAAGCCAATCACCGCGGGCTGGCAACGTGGCAGGTAACACTCGCTCACATAAAAAGCCAACCGCTGTGGCCACAATAATGCCACCACATCCACCTATAGTGACGGCAATTGCAATGGCAATACTGCGCGGCGAAGAATGACGCTGGGTGCGGCGTTTATTAATCCACAACATATTGCCTGCCACAATCATCGCACTAATGGCCATGGCTAAAATGAAGTATAAAATCCGCACATCCATACCGGCAAAATCACCAAAATGCAGCGTCACTAACACATCGCGTCCCTGGCGGAATACATTGTATTGTTCGGCATTGACCTTATCGACCACGGCACCATTAGCAATACGGTAAGTCACTTCATCACGCTGGGCAAAACTGGCGGTATCACTACCACGAATTTGCACTAATGCATTGTCGGCACCGTAATGATGAAAAATCACATTACGTAATTCAAAATTTTCTTGCTGCCGAGTCTCTTCAATTAGCTTAAAGGCATTGCCCATCGCCATTGGTGTTTGGCTGCGAGGCTCAACCACTCGTTTAAAGCCTGCATCATTAAACAAGGCTTGTTGATCGCCTTGGTAAATAAACATCGCAAACGCCAATTGAAACACAATGGCTAAATTTAGCACCAGGCCACTTAAGGCATACATTAAGGTAAACGGCAGCGTCATGACGCCTACCACTGTGTGTAAATCTAATAGATTATCGCGTCTCTGCTTATCTACCCGGTACTGAAAAAAGTGTTTAAACAGTTTACGGGCATGAATAAACACCCCAGAGATTAGGGCAAACAAAAAGACTAATGTCACCATCCCGATGAGGTAGCTTCCACCGGGTAAATGAAGGTTGTAATGCAGTCGATAAATAAATTGCGATAACAAGAAGTCATCTTTACCCGCAACCGTTTCACCGGTTTTAGGATCCACCAGAATGGCTAAAGATTGACGGCCACTTTCTGCGGCATCGTCGAGCACTTCCATATAAAAAATATAATAAGGCACTAATGAGGTGGGCATATTGATCCGAAAACGCCCTTGTTGATCAACCGGATATTCTGCCCGCTTTTGTTCAACTAAGCTGCCAAGCGGTATGTCTTGCTGACTACTTTGCACTGGGTGATGTGGCGTAATAGCCCACTGTGCCACTTCGTCATGGAACAGTGTGATTGCACCGGCCCAAAATACGATAAACAGTAATGGCGAAATGATCAGTCCAAGCCAACTGTGGGCTTCGACGAGGTTTTTAATCAGTTTATGTGGGGCGTTAGCGCGAGGATTCATTGAAGACTTCATTAATAAACAGGAATATAAAACAACAACACATTGGCAACAGCAGTGACGACAAACCATTTACCACAGACAATACTGGCCGCTTTAGCAGTATTACGGCTGTAGCAATACGCCATCACCGCCACCCATAAGCAAAAGCCCAACAGCATGCCAATAAACAGTTTGGTATCTACCGCTAACGGCAACAAACGAAACACTATTAACACCAGGCAGACAGCCAGTAATAACCCCCAAGCAAAAGCTGCAAGCGACTTTAACCACATTTGATTTAACCTTACTGAATCCTGAGCGACGGGTTATTTAACGCCAACCAACATAATGCTGACAAATAAGGCGAAACCGAACGAACTCACCCACATACTGCGGCCTTTGAAGTGTGCGGCTAGCAACACCAACATCATCCACATGGTCATCACACAGATAACAACTAACAAACAAGCCACCAGCAAACTGTAGGTATGGCTAAAGCCCCACACAGCAAATAACATGGCTGCACAACCTAGGCTCCACGCGAGTAGTTTAGGAAACGGTAGGCTTATAAGTTGCTGCTTATCAGACGCTAAATAAGCAAACAAACACCCTACCCATAAAGAAGAAACGCTAATAAGTTCCATGTTTAGCCAACTCGCCAATACAAATGATAATAGTTTTCATTATCGTAAATTGTTCAGTTAAACACAAGTCGATAATGTAAAAGCGAATGTAAACATAGCGTAAAGCGTTATAAGGCTAGACCAACATCGAATAGCGCGGTAAGTCTTTAATGCCGATAATAACCAAATTGATTGAATGTTCAGCTAAATGATAACGCAGCCTATTAATGCGATTGATGTAACATCGCTAAAACGAATGAAATCGATTACTAAACAATGAATTAACATCTTTGCTGCAATCATTGAATCTCATATATTCTGAGTTAAATATGCTGTATTATTTTTATCTAATCAACGGTTAATATTACCGCTGGACAAAGCGATATGCATTGCTAAGCTTAAATATTAAACAAAGGTTTATACAGGGAATGTTTGATGAGATATTCCCTTCTTTTATATCATTTTTACTTAAAACAATAAGGCAATAAAATATGCTAAAACGCATCGTGTACAGCGTTTGTGGCGCAGCAATTGTAGGACTAGGCTTATTCATTCTTTATGCTTGGCAACCCGCGATAGATCCTGTCACCTCTCCAGCACTCAGCAACTATTCTCCAGAAGTTATCGAACAAGGTAAAACCTTGGCTGCCGCGGGCTACTGCAGCACCTGTCATACGCCACCTGGCGGCACCGCTTATGCGGGTAACTATGAAATGCACACCGAATTTGGCACCATTTACTCAAGCAATATCACCCCAGATGTTGAAACAGGTATAGGGAGTTGGTCAGAAGAAGCCTTTACTCGTGCAATGCGTACGGGCGTTAGCCGTGATGGGCACCATTTATTACCTGCATTCCCGTACGAACATTTTAATAAAATGACCGACGCTGACATTAGCGCTATTTATGCCTATATCATGACGTCTGTGCCGGCGGTAAACCAAGTCAAAAAAGACAATGGTATTCCGTTCCCACTTAATATCAGCATGCTGCAAGCGGGTTGGAAATTACTCTTTGCCGATACCGATTCGTTTAAGCCCAATAGCGCTAAGTCAGCAGAGTGGAATCGCGGCGCCTACCTTGCGGAAGGTATCGCCCACTGCGGTGCATGCCATACTCCCCGTAATGCATTAGGCGGTGAGCAATACGCACAAATGTATCAAGGCGCGCCAATCGATGGTTGGATAGCACCGTCTTTAACCTCAACCAGCACCTCACCCATTCCGTGGAGATCGCAAGATTTTTACGAATATCTCACCACAGGTAATTCGAAATATCACGGTAGCGCCGCAGGCCCAATGGCACCAGTAATGCATAAAGGTTTATCAGCACTGCCAGACAGCGACATGCAAGCAATCAGTGGTTACTTTGCCGACCTTGCGCGCACTAACGATACAGACGAGCCAGACACTAGCACCACCTTACAAGCTGCCATCGCGGCGCAGCATACTCAACCTAATCAACAAGTCGAAGAAGGAGCACGCTTATATGACACAGCCTGCCAAGCCTGTCACTACAGTAGCGACAAGCTCGTTAAGGGCCGACCACTACTGACGATAGGTTCTGCAACACATTTAGATGATCCAACCAACCTTATCAACGTAATACTCGATGGCGTCAGAGCAGATCAAGGGATCAGCGGTATTGTAATGCCTGGTTTTCGCGATGCATTGAGTGATGAAGACATTAGCGCAATTGCAGCTTATTTGCGTCAATCAGCTGGGGAAAACACCTGGCCAACACTACAACAGAAAGTGGGCGAGATCCGAAATCAACCCCGATTTGAGCACTAATTCACTGGAGAAGTGACCAATGGCAAAATTTATTTTAAACGGCAAACCGATGACTGCCGACGTGGAAAGCGATACCCCGCTACTGTGGGTTATTCGTGATGAACTCGATATGACCGGCACCAAGTTTGGTTGTGGTATTGGTACATGCGGCGCCTGTACCGTCCATGTTGGCGGCCGTGCAACACGTTCATGTATTACCCCAATATCGTCTGTAGAAGGTGCTGAAATCACCACGATTGAAGGACTATCTGAAAAAGGCGATCATCCTTTGCAAATTTCTTGGCAAAAACTGCAAGTACCACAATGTGGTTACTGTCAGTCGGGCCAAATTATGCAAGCGGCAGCATTGTTAAAAGATATTCCAGAACCTTCAGACAAAGATATTGACGCTGTGATGGGCGGAAACCTATGTCGCTGTATGACCTACGTGCGTATCCGTAGCGCCATTCATGAAGCCGCAACCTCAATCAAGGAGAGCAACGATGAGCAGACTGCCTAAACGTGGATCGGCTGGCATGACCCGCCGCGGTTTTTTAATTGCCATGACCGCGGTCGGCGTCAGCTTTGGTTTTCCGCGCCACTTGATGGCGGCGATGGATCCTGCTAGCCCAGACGGCAAAGTATTACCAACAGAAGGTGATATTTATGAACCGTCTTTATGGTACTCAATCGACACTGCTGGCAAAATCAAAGTCAACATTATGCGCTCAGAAATGGGCCAACATGTAGGTACGGCTATTGCGCGTATTCTTGCTGACGAATTAGAAGCCTCGTGGGATGATATTGAAATAATCCACGTAGACAGTGATCCACGTTGGGGTTACATGGTCACCGGTGGTAGTTGGTCTATTTCACAAAGCTGGCCTGTGTATCGCCAGGCGGGTGCTGCGGGTCGAACTGCATTAATTGAAGCAGCCGCTAAAAAATGGGGCATTGCGCCTGCTGACTGTAAAGCCAGTAACGGCAAAGTGGTATCAAGCAAAGGCGAATTGTCGTTTGGCGAATTGGTCAAAATGGGCTTAACCCGCCAATTTACCGAAGAAGAACTCAAGCAACTGCCGCTTAAACCCAATGCTGATCTTAAATTAGTTGGCCAGCAAGTCACCTCGCTTGATATCGCCAATAAAACCAATGGTAAAACCGTATTTGGTATCGACGCTAAAGTTGATGGCATGGTGTACGCTAACCCAATTTTACCGCCAACACGTTATGGCTCAAAAGTGGTTAAGTTTGACGACTCAGCCGCCAAAGCGATTAAAGGCTATCAACAAACTATCGTGTTAGACGATGCCAGTGGCAGTGTACCAGGTTGGTTAATGGTTATTGCTAGCAGCTTTTTTGCCGCACAAAAAGCCTCAAAATTAGTCAAAGTGACCTGGGATGCAGGCGAAACCGCTAATGTGTCTGAAGCCGATATTATTGCTCATGGCAAAAAGTTACTTAGCGACGCCAGCAAAGGCGGCATTTTAGACACAGGTAATGTTGAAACTGAGCCAGCTTTTGCCAGTGCTAAAAGCACCATCGCCGAAGAATACATCACCAGCACCGTACTGCATGCGCAAATGGAGCCATTAAATGCCCTGGTATTTAAAAATCCAGATGGTATTTGGGAAGTGCATTCAGGTTGTCAGTGGCAATCACTTACCCTACCTGTGTTAGCGACTGCATTAGGTGAAGACGAAGCTAACATTGTTATTCGTAGCTACATGTTAGGTGGTGGTTTTGGCCGCAGACTTAACGGCGACTACACCATTCCAGCGGCATTAACCTCTAAAGCATTAGGCGGTAAACCGGTTAAAATGGTGATGATGCGTCCGCAAGATATGCTGTTTGACAGTGCACGTTCTGCCTCAGTACAGCAATTAAAAATGGCGTTCGATGATAAAAAAGCCGTTACCGCCATGGAACATCACGCAACTGCTGGTTGGCCAACACAAGTATTAGCTCCAGGCTTTATGCCTAAAGGCGTTAATGGTCAGCCATTTGATCCGTTCTCAATTGCTGGTGCCGATCACTGGTACAGCGTAGGCGCACAAAAAGTGCGGGCGGTGTCTAACGACTTAGCCATTGCCACTTTTAGACCGGGTTGGTTACGTTCAGTCGGGCCGGGTTGGACGGGCTGGGCGGTTGAAAGCTTTATGGATGAAGCCGCGCATCATGCTGGTAAAGATCCACTGCAATTCCGTCTCGACATGCTAATCGCCGAAGGCCGTAACGCGGGTACCACACCTGTTGCTGCTGGCGGCGCTGCTCGTCAGGCTGCTGTACTTAAAAAAGTCGCTGAAATGATTGAGTGGGGTAAGCCACAAGCCGAAAACACCGGTTTAGGGATTGCATCCACCTTTGGTCAAGAACGCGATATGCCTACCTGGGTGGCTTGTGCCGTTCAAGTGCATGTAGACAAAGCCCGTGGCAGCATTGATGTACAAAAACTGTATATTGCGATTGATGCCGGGATTATTGTTGACCCTAATGGTGCTGAAGCACAGTGTCAGGGCGCGGCATTATGGGGCTTATCGATGGCAATTCATGAAGGCACCGAGCTGCTTAATGGCCAGTATAAAGACTCAAACTTTGATACTTATACACCAATACGTATCGGCCAAACGCCAGAGATAAAGATTGAGTTTATCCCGAGCACTCAGCCACCTTCAGGCTTAGGTGAACCCGCGGTGACGCCAGTTGCACCAGCCATTGCTAACGCAATCTATCAAGCCGTTGGCGTACGTTTACGCAAGCTACCAATGAAGCCAAACGATCTTAAAAGCAAACTGACTAGCATTTAATATGGTTTAGCAGCTTGAATAAGTAACACCCAAAAAGCCCGACTATGATGAAATAGTCGGGCTTTTTTATGCCTGCAATATTTCTTTTATCAACCGCAAGACTAAACTTATCAACCGTAAGACTGACGAAGAAAATAATTTATTTATATTATGACTTTTAAAAAATCAATAAAAACAGCTACAAAAAATACTCACCACAAAGCAGCACTATACTAAACTACTAATTGTTAACAAAAAGTGACGGATTTAACTTATAATAATGAATAAGCATTGCCACATCCTTGAGTATTCTATGCCAAAAAGTATACTTGCAAATTTAGAAGCCATACTTCTAGAAGGAATAGACATTACGCCAAACTGCTTAGGTGTAATTAACAGTGACAAGGAAGTTATTTATTGCAATCAGCACTATGCCAGTATTTTTGGTGTCACTAAAGAACAAGCAATAGGTAAAAAAGCCAGTGATTTATTGCGCCATGCATGGAACACCAAACAGGGTGTTGTCATTAACACTAACGATTTTGAACAGTGGATTGATAACGTACACAAGCTGCATTCTGAAAAAAACCTCAATCAATATGAAACCGACTTATTAGATGGCCGCTGGTTTAAAATGACCAGGATCAATCTAGATAGCGGTAACATCATCATTATGGGTGTTGATATTACCGAATTAAAAAATGCCCAAAAAGCATTAGAAGACGCCCACCAACACATCGAAAGTCTCGTTAATACCGACCCGTTAACCAGTGTGCATAATCGCCGTTCATATCATCAATTAGCAAAACATGAATTTGGCCGTGCAATGAGGTTTAACCAACCACTTTCACTATTAGTTATCGATATCGATTACTTTAAAACGATTAATGATAATTTTGGTCATGTCAGTGGCGATGAAATACTCAAAGAGTTTGTCCAAGTATGTAATGGCTTACTGCGCCAATCAGATTCGTTATCACGTATTGGTGGAGAAGAATTTACAGCGGTACTGCCAATGACCGACCATGATGACGCAATGTTAATAGCTGAACGGATCCGTGCCAAAGTAGCAAAACATCTTTTTAATATCACTCAATCCGAACAACACATTACTCTGACGATATCTATTGGCAGTAGTAGCCTAATTGAGAGGGATACATCGATGAAAGATCTCTTTAGTCGAGCAGACCAAGCACTGTATTGCGCTAAACGAGGTGGCAGAAATCAAGTTCAGCAAGCACAAATTTGTTAACCCTTTTAAGTCACTTAACGTGACCTCATCAAGTGTTCAGCAACTTAACATTAACTGATTCAACGACAATAACAAGCTAACAAAAGCCCTAATCTATCCCTTTGACAATGCGCTATTCGTCGGCCATTTTTTGTAAAAATTCTAAACGCTGCATTTCTTGCTCATCGGCCTGCCAAGGCTCGTCAGACAATTGCCCAACAGCAAATTCACCTAAGTCATAACTGGGCTCATTACTGCGGCCATAACGCGTTAACTCACCAGGTACTGCAGGACGACGCTCTAGCACAAAGCTGCCAAGCGTAAACTCACCATCTTGTTTAGGCAGCACGCCCTTATAGGCTTTGAGCTCCATTTCAACCGCACCTTCAGATAATTTTTTCGACGCAGTTAACAATGCTACAGGCTGCTGATTTGCAGTATATAAATTGGCTCTTACCCGATAATAACCGGCTTTCTCTACCGTTAGTTTGAGTGGAATGAGCATATCACTCCCTTCAGCACGCACCTCACCGACACCGGTAATCGTTGCTGCTGGGTAGCTATATTCAATGCCCGTGGTTAAAGTCTGCTTTTTACCTTTAGCGCTAAAGGTCACATTGACGGCCATCGGGCCGTCCCACTCCTCTGTTGCATCGAGTTGCACGGTCCACTTTCCATCATGGTTTGCCATATCGCTCTTGGCTAACACTTCTTTATGAGAAGACAATTCACTGCGGATCGCAGCACTGACACCCGTGACCGTTAAACCATCAACCTCTAATGTAATGACCACAGGCTCAGGAAAACTAAAACGATATTTAGGCATAACAATACTGGCACTGGCACCCCCTTCTAACATCACAGGTTGCGCCACATACTGATTCGGGTTCAATAGGTGAACATCATTAACACCTAGCGGCACTGAATACCCTGGCAGAGTGAGCTCTTGTGCGTACGCTTCTGCTAGCAACGAAAAGCGCTCACTCACCGACTCAGGTAAGGTTTCTTTTACCATCACTTGTTTAGGCTGCATCTGCTTTACCACACTAGGCTGATGGCTGGCGACTTGAGCTTGCTGGTTTGAAATAACAACCTGAGCCAGCGTAGGTGCTGGCTCAGACGAGAAATACCAATATCCAGCACATCCACCAAGCAAGGCGACCACATAGACAACTTTTTTATGCTTCATAGATTGGCCCGTATTGAGAGTGAATTAATTTGCAGCCTGATAAACCAATGACGACATACTGGTTTTACTTGAATTACTCACCACTCTATAACGCGAACTAAAAATCCACCAGCCACGTTTTTCGTCATAGGTAGTAAACTTAATATTGTCGCCATTTAGGTAAGCAGCGCTATTATTGGCGGTAGTCACTTCATCTTTAGCGCTACTGCCAATAGTGTCATTATGGCTATAACCTTCACTCATCAACATGGGATAATGATAAGGCATAAACGCACTAGGGCCGCTGACCGAAGTTAACTTACCGTCAAATGCGACACCGCGTGAGCAACTGTCATAACTGGTTGCTGAAGCCGCACCACAACTTGAATGACTTGCCACTACACCGTCATCTTCGCCCGGTAAAAAAGCCCCTGTTACCCCTAAAAAGTCAGACCCAGCACCAGCAAAACGTAATCGCGGTACGCGGCTACCTGGAAATGAGGCTAACTGACGTGCGGTATTGACTCGTAAATCATTTAACACCCCAATGTTAGATGATGACGGTGTCGCGCCAAGCCATAATGACACTGCAAGTTTAACTGCGGAATTGATTAACCCTGAACCGTTAGCCACATTGACCGCTAAATCTGCTAATTCAACACCGCCACCTGCGCCAGCAAAGTCAAATGTCGCCACAATATTAAGCGGCTGTAAACCTGCATTTTGTAACCATAAGGCTTGGTTATCGATAATATATCGTGTCACTAAATCGCCCGTTGAGTGGGTCACAAACACACAACCATTGGAACACGTACCGTCGCGCGACATTTGTTGCAATTTAGGCCACACGTACTGGCTGGTAATTTTATTGGCAATGCGTTCTTGCGACGGCCAATCAATACGCTCATCTGCTCTATCGCGCCAATATTGCGCCCAATAATCGGCACCATTACTCGTCACCTGCGCCCCAGTAGGTTTACTTTGTAAGTTATCTGGCTGAAAACCGTGGATTAGCACCACGGGATAGCCACCAACGGCCGCTTGCGCTGCACCACTAAATAAGCCAGCTAACAGCAATAAAATCGATTTGTTCATGGGTTGTCCTCATTTTTTATCTGCAACAGCAATAGACAGACTGTTATCATTTATTAGTTTTTTTGTTATCGAACTCATGCATTTTGTTACAACTGAGCACTCAACATAGAGCAGATAAAAAACAATGCAAGCCTAAAAAAGGCCATAAATGGCACAGAACAACCCTAATAATCAGCATCTTGTTTGAATTAATGACTGTCGATAAAATCGAAACATCTAAGAGCTTTTGTTACCCGTGATAACCAGCCCATAAAAGCCAACATTGATAATGGCACACCCGTTTTAAGCTTTTACTCCAACTATTTTTATCGTCAGCGCTTTTTTATCTTGAAGTCGCTTTTAAAAGCTTAACACTTGATTTATATGGTTATTCATTCTGTAAAAAAAGGCATAAAACTATGATACGTTTATGCCTATACTGAAATGCCATTCAAAGTTGACTTCACAACGGACGGGTGAAAAATGATGACTGCGGTACCAATGGAACTAAAACAATTTTGTCTTTGCATCTTGGTCACACTGTGCTGCTCAAGTGGCCTCCTAGCCGACACTCTTGAGCTTTCAACACTCGAGTGGCCGCCATTTTCAGGCAGTGAATGACCCGAACAAGGCATCACTAGCCAAATCACTAGCCAAATCATTAGCAAAGCATTAAGTTTCAAAATCACACCCTTGCCATTGCCGTTTTACCCTGGAACCGAGCCGCTCGCAGTGTAACCACAGGCCAAACAGTAGGGTATTACCCAACCTATTTTAATCCTGCTAATGGATTAATATTTTCAGATCCCATCGGTGCCAGCCCTATTGTGTTAATAGAACGCAAAAGTAACCCGATTATTTGGGATAAGGTCAGCGATTTAAATCATTATGAATTAGGGGTATTAAAAGGTTATATCAATACTGTTGAAGTAGATGAAATGATTGCCAATGGCAGCCAAAAATTTGAAACTGGTATCGATGAAAAACAAAATATTTTAAAGCTGGCCGCTGGCCGAATCGATACCATCATTATGGACGTTAATGTGTATCAATATTTAGCATCAGATCCGCAAATCGCCAAGGTAACTCATCTATTGCAAGTTAACCCGAAAGTGCTGCAAGATAAAACCTTGCACATCACTTTTAATAATACTCAGGAGGGTAAAAAGTGGTGCGACATTGTCAATCAAGGCTTAGCGCAATTTGATGTACACGCCATGCAGGATGTTTTATTAAACCCCGTTGAAAAATAACTGACAAATACGATTATGGCTAAAGCGGCTAACGTAAAGTGATGACCCCACTTAATATTGGAGCATGATAGGTGATGTGACGCCAACTAACGTTGGTACTTCATCCATAATTTATAGAACACCGCATTACACTGAGGGTTACTGTCCATTTTACCGTCTCTATCACAGTCGGAGCCTGTTAGCGTCTTCATCACATCACTGCCGTATTGCTCTATGTCATCAGCTTCAGGCGCCACAAGCTCTGTCACTTTAGGCGAGTGCTCAATAAAATCGGCTACATTTTGATAAGATAAAAACTCTTCTTTGGAAATAATCTCACTGATATCGCGAATAGGTGATTCAGACGCAGTTACCGACAATGACATCAGCATTAACACGCCACTAAAAAAAATATTCAACACTCTCACACTTATCTCCATCACCTTACAGAGGTAAAACCTGATGATACGACTTTAAAAGGTATTTTGTTACCCACGAACCCAACTGCCATAAAAATAACTAACAACGTCAATACCTAAATAACGTATCCAAGCATAGGCGTGCATCGCCAAAAAATCTGATTTATAACGTTTTATTACCTTTAGCAAACAACTAAAATGCCTTAATAAGCATTTAACCCGCTCATGTATTTCATCGGTGGGTGTTTCATGACTTTTTTAAACATAGTGATAAAGGCACTAACCGACTCATAACCTAATAACTCAGACACTTGTTGGACACTTTTCTTGTCTGATAATGATTGCAGTGCGGTAACAATATCAATTTGGGTGCGCCACTTTCCAAATGTCATGCCGGTTTCTTTCTTAATCAACCGCGCCAAGGTGCGTTCTGTTAATGCAAACTCATCGGCCCATTGCGGCAAGGTTTTTCTATCGCTCGGTTGGCTTATCAGTTGCTGGCTCATAGCCTGAATCACAGCATTTTTTGACAGCACAACATCTAGGTGCTGAATGGGCATGTCACTCAACTGATCAAATAACACTTGAGCTAAACGCGCGGTTTTACTGGTTAGGTCATAATGTTGATCACACCCTGCAAGTTGACACATTAACTCTTTAACTAAGGGCGTAATCGCTAAGGTGCAAGTATTTGACGGCATACCTTGCATGTTGCTATTAATAAACACATGACACAGTTGTGCGTTATCTGAGGCGCGATTACTGTGTAGTTTATTTGCCGGGATCCAAATAGCGCTATGGGTTGGCACCATCCACATTTTTGCCGAGACTTCACAGGTCACGTAACCGTGCAAAGCTAAAATTAACTGACCTTTAGGGTGAGTGTGTAACGGGATTTCATGGCTGGCACAAGCTTGTTCAATTTTAGCGATGACCGGTTGTGGCATCGATTCATAATTGCTGATCTCATCCCACCCTATTGGCTTAAACATAGACTTGTCCGTTTTGAGATATTTAATGTCACTATAGCTAAATTATCTCAGCAGGCAAATCTTTATACTGTCGACCATTATTAAGTGAAATCTAAAGCAGAAAATGACGTTACCAACCGATAATAGCAAACTGCAATCGCGCTTTTCTGGCGTAATACTGGTGATAGGTATCTTACTGATTGCGGCTAATTTACGCGCGCCGTTTACCGGCATTGCCCCTGTGTTAGCGCAAATAATAGATCACTTTACGCTAAGTGGTTCACAGGCAGGCTTTATCACCACTCTACCGCTTATCGCCTTTGCGATTGTTTCCCCCATGGCAGCCATGTTTGCCAGAAGACAAGGCCTAGAACATGCCTTGTTTGCCGCATTAACACTGATTTTATTCGGTATTTTGGCGAGATTTATCGACTCATCTATTATGTTATTTGTAGGCACAGCGGTTATTGGTGTCGGTATTGCCATTGCAAATGTGCTGTTACCGAGCCTAATCAAACGAGATTTTGCCACCAAAGTAGCACTCATGACTTCTGCTTATGTTCTCACCATGGGCATGGCATCGGGTGGTTTTTCTGCGTTGGTATTCCCGCTGAGTCAGTTCAATGGTTTAGGTTGGCAATTAGCATTGGGCTCGTCGGCAATGTTAACGGTCGCG
The DNA here is from genome assembly GCF_059758055.1 of Shewanella sp. MF05956. Taxonomy (NCBI): domain Bacteria; kingdom Pseudomonadati; phylum Pseudomonadota; class Gammaproteobacteria; order Alteromonadales; family Shewanellaceae; genus Shewanella; species Shewanella sp. MF05956. The sequence continues at coordinate 53,872 of NZ_JCAYNV010000010.1, forward strand.
GGGTTGATTGTGTGGACCGCACAATTAGGTAAGCACACTAAACCCGCGAGTATGTCGCAATTTGCACCATCGTCAAAAAGTGTATGGCGTTACTTATTAGCGTGGCAAGTGACCCTGTTGCTCGGCTTAAACTCATTTTTGACTTATATCATTATTACATGGCTACCCAGCATATTAACTGATACTGGCCACTCAGCAGTTGAAGCTGGGGCATATCATGGCGCATTTCAAATTTCGACCGCACTACCCGGCCTGGTATTAATCCCCCTATTGGCTAAGTTAAAAGATCAGAGTGCGCTGAGCTTTATTTTAGGATTACTCAGTGCAGGCAGTGCAATAGGCCTGTTATACATGCCTGACTTTGCTTTTTTTTGGACGATTATGTTGGGATTTTGCTCTGGAGGCTGTTTCATTTTGGGGTTGTCGTTTATTAGTTTGCGCACAGATGACCCGCATCAAGCGGCCTCGCTTTCTGGTATGTCACAAAGTGTCGGTTATTTATTGGCGGCGATAGGCCCTATGATGGCGGGAGCACTTCATACCTCAACAGGCAGCTGGGAAGCACCGTTGTGGTTATGCATCATTGCAGCACTATTGTGTGCAATATGCGGGTTCGGTGGCGGCAGAAATACCACTCTGAATAAGTCTGCCGCGGCTAATTGATGGTGATGGTGATGATGATGGTGATAAGAACAAACAACTTATTCATCAACATAGTGAGCTGAGGCAACTCATTTTAAGATGGCTTGCTTAACAGCAAGCCGAATTAAGCAGCAAGTCTACTTTAGAAGCAAGCCCAGTTCAGTTTGCTTTTTCTTACTCAGACCTGAAGCGACAATACGGTAGGATTGCGCTAAATAATAGGTGAGCTCTTCATCTAACCTGCCTGATGTTTTTATCTGTTGGATCCACTTCATCCCACGGCTGGCAAAGTAAGGCGCAGGATGATAACCATCATTATTTTTTAAAAACTCATAATTTAACGGTGACGTTTTAAATGTGAATGCAGGATCGCCATTTTTAACCGTAAAACCAATCGCGAATACCTTACCAGCCACTTTCCAAACGTGCGAACCACCCCATTGCATAACATAAGTTGATGCAGGTAAAGCTTCACAAAATTGATTAAATTCACTGTGCTTCAAAAATCTATCACCGTTTATCGTGTTAGCAAAAAATCTTGGGTTATGACCAAAACGTTGGCCGTATAGCCAATAAGTAAACACCAATAGCGTGGTAATTAACGCACCCATCAGATTTAACGATGGGTCGCTCACCAGCCATGCTCAACCTCATGCAATCAATACGTTGAATTAGGCGTGCTTTCAGGATTAATGTCGCCGTACACCTCTTCGGGATCGACATCATTAATCAATAACATCTCCCTCACGGTTTCAATGTGGTCTAATGTTTTTTGGTAATTATCACCATACTCATACTTAGTCACCTCAATTGCTTTTGGCATATAAGTAAACGCAATTTTCAATGCCTGTAATGCAGACTCACTCATTTTGTCACTCATGTCACACTCCTTGATGTTAAACCTTCATCGACAATTATATATCACCATACTGCCAAATTTAGACGAAAACCATGTCTTACAAAAACACAATCTAACAAAATATTCCCATCTTTTTGCGTCTTTAAGCTGGCTCGCTCGTCTTAATGCTATTGGACAACGCACAACCGAATAAAAACGATTACAACCACGTTAATATAATATCACTTTATGAAAGTGATTCTGTTATCGATAAATGAGTAATTGTCTGTAAAGGTTAACCATTTAAATAGTGAGAATACTGTGATACCACAACAAGTCATTGAAGATGCCTGCGAATGGGCAATTATGCATGGCGTCGCATTTCGTCAAGCAGATAACACCGCACGACATTGCCCATTTAGCATTGCGCCAATGACCATGAAACGCGATGTATACCAACATTTGCGCAATGTTACCCCGATTATGGCCAAGCTTATTAATCGAGTATCTGAAGATCATGATTATTTACAAGCATCACTCAGTGATGTTGCAAAGGCCGATCCGTTTTTTGGCCATTTAATGCAACTACATTATCAAGCCCATGGTGATATCAATAACCGAAAGACTGTAATGCGTCAGCCGCTACTATTAATGCGTACCGACTACATGGACGATAGCCAATATGGCGCAAGAGTGGTTGAGTTCAATGGCATTGCCGCTGGCATGGCGCCATTTGGTCAAAAAGCGACAGAGATACACCAATACATTCAACAACAGTGGCCACAAACTTATCAAGCTTGGACCGAAAACCCGTCGGCAATACCTGAAAAAAATGAAGCATTAACCCAACTGGCCGCTGGCATAGCGGTTGCTGCAATCAAGGTGAAAAATGAGGCTGGCGATTCAGGTAAACCGACATTTATGATGGTGATACAAAAAAATGAAGATAATGTGTATGACCAACATTTACTTGAAGTTGAATTGCAACGACTCGGCATACGCACCGTTAGGCGCACTTTTGAGCAGCTCAATGCCCAACTTTCAACCGGTGAAAACCAACGGCTGATATTGCAAGATGTTGGTGGCATTGATGTGGTCTATTTACGAGCGGGATATCAGTACTCTGACTATTACGCGCCCGAAATGGATCAACATGAATGTTGCTATACGTTAAGTCAGACACGTCTTTTTATAGAGCAACATAATGTTGCCATGAACGCCACCATCAGTCAGCAATTAGCCACCAGCAAAACCATTCAAATGCAGCTGACAATGATGCCTGCTACTGACTATGTGCGTTGGGGGCTCAGCACTGAAGAAGCCATGCTTGTAAAAAGTGTATTAGCAGAGATGAAACCCGTGAATGCCGACACCATTGCGTGGTTTAACACCACAGCTAATAAACAACAATGGGTCTTAAAAAACCAAGGCGAAGGCGGTGGCCATTGTATTTTTGGAGAAGACATCAGCCGTAAACTCAAGCAACTTCCAACTAATGAGTACGACGCCTGGGCATTGATGCAACGCTTATACCCCCGGGAACGCGAAGCGCCAACCATTGCGGTAAGAGACAGTAAACAAACTTATATTGATAATCTTGTCAGCGAAATTGGACTTTTTACCGTCACGTTTAATGATACGCCTGCCACAACACAGGATGGATACGCAGGATACTTAGTCCGCAGCAAGCCTGCTGACGAAGGTGAAGGAGGCATCCACAGTGGCCAGGGTATTTTAGATTCATTAGCGTTAGTTGATTAATACCATCACACCCACCAATGAGCAATATCTGACATATTCGACACGATTACTTCGATGCAAGTAATAAGGCGTAATTAAGATCGTGCGCCTTTAATCACCTCATCATGAGACGTTTTATCGACACTGTCGCGTAGGATCTTTTGGTGAATAGCCTGAAATACCCTGTTCATTTATTTCAAAATCACAACAGGCCATTAGCTGTTCGCGAAATTTAACTCGGCTACGTTGCACACGACTTTTGGCGCCAGAAAGTGACAAACCAAGTTGATCGGCTATCTGTTGTTGTGGCATGCCCTCTAACTCAGCCAGCCGTAACGGTGTGCTGTATTTTTCAGGTAATTCATCAATTAATGGCCGTAAGCATTCGGCTAATTCTGCACGCGCCTCCGCTCCGGTATCTTGCTCTTGTGCGACTAAATTGTCAGGCAACTCATCAAAATGCTGTCGAGCGCGATAAAAATCCATCATGGTGTTATGGGCAATACGGTATAACCACCCTTTTAAGCTTCCTGCAGATTTCAGCTGATGTAAATTAAGGCTGGCTTTGATGTACACATCTTGCAAAATATCATCCACAGCATCAACATCGTCGATACGCTTGGTCACATAGGCTCGAAGCTGCGCTTTATGGTTTTGCCATTCAGCCAACATAATAATCCCTCAATAATATACGCACTGATTAACGCACGATTAAACATAATAGTAGCATTTTAATAAGACGTATTAATGTGAAAAAGATGCATAACATAAGATGTTTTATTCCATTATCTTCTCCAATCCCTTTAATACCTTACTTTTAAATTTCTGATTTGTTATTCATCAATTGATAATGTGTTTTAGCAGTATTTACTTTGATAATCAAACAACATAGAATCGAAAATTATTTGATTATCAAACTAAGATGTTATGAACAATATTGCTGCTCAGTATACTCATCACCATAATTTTGCTGCCGTTAACGAGCAAAATGTAAAACGTACCTGGTATGTACTGATCATTACGGTCATTACCATGGCTGTTGAGGTCGTCGCTGGCACCCTATATGGTTCAATGGCGTTACTCGCTGATGGTTGGCACATGGGTACGCATGCGGCAGCTTTTTGTATCACACTCTTTACTTATAGCTATGCCAGAAAACACGCGCAAAGTGGCAAATTCTCTTTTGGTGTGGGCAAAGTGGGAGTGCTTGGCGGATATACCAGCGCAATCGCATTAGGGATTGTGGCAATCATCATGCTAGCCGAATCGGTACATCGCTTATTGTCACCCGTTGACATCCAGTTTAATCAATCGATTTTGGTGGCTATCGTCGGACTTGTCGTCAACATTGCCAGTATGTTTATTCTAGGCCACGAGCATCACGGCCACGACCATGGGCACAGTCACGGCCACGACCATGCTCATAGTCATAGTCACGACCATAGTCACAGTCATGGGAATAACCATACTCATAGCGACCAACATCACCACACAAATAATCATGCTCATAACCACGATGATCATGAGCATCACGAACATCACGAACATCACGAACACCATCATAACGGCCAGGATCATAATCTCAAGGCGGCTTACTTTCACGTATTAGCAGACGCATTAACCTCTGTGCTTGCAATTTGTGCGCTATTAGTCGGGAAATATCTAGGCTGGTATTGGTTAGACCCAATGATGGGGATAGTGGGTGCGGTTATCATTACTAAATGGGCATTAGGCTTAATGAAACAAACAAGCCCCATTTTGCTAGATGAAAACATCGACAAAGCATACCAGGCAGAAATCGTTAACACGATTGAAGATGAACACACCCAAGTTACGGATATCCATATCTGGAAAATCAGTGCCGACCACTATTCAGCTTCTATTGCAGTCTGTACTTCAACAGAGGCCAATGCGGAATCAATTAAACACGCTTTACATAAGTTTGATAAGCTAAGCCACTTTACTATTGAAGTGAATCACTGCTGAGGTCGTTTATGCATTCTTTGAATAACTTAATTATCGAATTTTACGACAAATTGTCTTCTTGGGAGCAATCTGTCGTCAAAGATACCGGTTATTCACTGGCGCAGGTACACACAATAGAAGTGTTAGGCTCTCATGGGCCAATGAGAATGAAAGAATTAGCCGACAGGCTTGGCATTACTACCGGCACGTTAACGGTGCAGATTGAAAAGTTAGTCAATTTGGGATTAGTCAATCGCGCTGCACACGAAGACGATAGACGCTCAATACTAGTCGGCCTCACCAGCGAAGGTACTGAGCTTCATTCACATCATAATCGTATGCACATGCAGCTGACCAAAGACATTACCCGCAACCTAGATCAACATGCTGTCGATGTACTGAAAACCTGCTTTGAAAAAATGAACCGAGAGTTTTAATACCATTCCGCGTTAATAAGTGATGACTCAGCGAGAGGCATAGCCATTCTGTTTCAGTGAATATGCCTTAATCAATCAGTATGCCTCGTTCACTACCCTTCAACGTCTATGCCTCTGTTTATAGAGGCTAACTTATTATAGATACTAACTTATTATAGCGACTAACTTACGACTCAATATCGAGTAACGATATAACCCACTTTTGCAAAGGGTCGTCGTGGTAACGCGGATGCCAAGCGGCAATTACATCAAAACTATCTGGCGATTGCTCAAGTTCAAGGGTGACTACATCTAACCCTTTAATCGCTCGTAAGGGTAAAAAAGCAATTGAGTCGGTTGTTTCAAGGTACATAGGCACCACCGAAAAACAGGGCGCAGATACAACTATGTTTCGTTGTAAACCAAATTGCGCAAACCAATCATCAATAGAACCTTTAAAGTTGGGCCGAGACGGTGACGCAATAATGGTAGGATATTGGGCTATCTCAGCTAACGAAGGTATTGTTTTTGATATTGTTGAATGGGTTGAAGTCACACAAACATGGCGTTCTTCAAACAGCTTAATAACGCGATAACTATCAGGAATATAATCAGGAAACGCGATAGCCAAATTCACCTTTCCGCTTTCCATTTGCTCATGTAATTTATCTATCTCAAAATCTTGCACAATCAGCTTTAAGTTGGGCGCTTGAACTCTTAGTTTGGCAATCAACATAGGCAGAACAATTTGCTGCGCATAATCTGTCGCAGAAATAGTAAAAGTGCCCTTGGCCTTATGTGGAATAAAGGTTTTGGTTGATATTAATGAGTTGAAATCAATCAGCAGCTTATCAACCCCAACCGATAATTCCTCAGCAAAAGGCGTTGGCACAAAGCCATTTGTTTTCCTAACAAACAACCTGTCATCAAACACGTCTCTGAGTTTTTTCAAATGCTCACTAACAGCTTGTTGAGTCAAACCGAGCTGACTTGCAGCTTTAGACGCATTCTCCTCACGCATAAGCGCCTGAAAAACCTTCAATTGTTTTAAGTCTAATCGGTCTAATTTACTCATAATTTATCCTTAATACATCATCGCTGGCCCACTCCGCCACCATTAACAAGTATAACTTGTATCACTTACAATTAACGATTGTTTCTAATTGTTTTACTCATTCGCTAAAGTCTACCCATCAAGTTAACTCAATAGATGGAAACAAAAATGAAAACAGTAATTTTAATTGGTGCACTAGGCAAAATGGGTCAAGCAGCGTTATCTGGCTTAGGTAAGCATAAGGTTATCACTGCGGGCCGCTCTGGCAACGTCGACCACATTGTTGATATTACCGATGAGCAATCGATTGAAGCCTTGTATGCAAAAGTCGGTCACTTTGATGCTGTGGTCAATACCGTGGGCGCTTGTGAATATGCGCCATTTGTAGAAATGACAGAAGCCCAATGGATGACCACTGTCATGAGTAAAATGATGGGCCAAATTAACCTAGTGCGTATTGGTCAAAAATACATTGCTGATGGCGGTTCATTTACTTTAATCAGCGGCATATTAAATGTTAAGCCTATTCCGTTTGCGATTGCCGATGCCACCACCAGCGGCGCTATCGATACCTTTGTAAAGTGTGTCGCCTATGAAATGCCAAGAAACACCCGCATCAATGTGGTCAACCCAACGGTGTTAACTGAAGCATGGGATGTGTATGGCGAAATGATGGCAGGTTTTGAGCCAGTCCCTGGACGATTAGTTGGCAAAGCATTCGAGCGTTCTGTCGATGGCTTTATTACTGGTGAAGTGATTTTTGTAGACGCTTAATCTCATGAAAACGAGGGAGCAAAACAACAATGCTCCCTTCGATTAAGCAAGTCTATGCATTAGGCCAAGCCATTCTAAAGGCCGAGTCAGTAGTATATTCACAGCCTAATTTACTCAGCCCTAACGGACTCAAGCTAATCAATAAAGATAAGCGGCTTAAACAGACGTAATCACGCTATCAATTAATATTTAGGAATACACAATGAAAGTTTATACCCTCGCAGCAATCATCATGTTTTTATCCGGCTGTGCGCATTTGCAAACTACTGATACTTCAAGTTCTGAGCTTAAAAATACTGAGCGTCAAAACATAGGCTCTCGAGGCACTTATTCTCAAAATATAAGTGTCGATGATTCAGCTACACAATCCACTGCCCCAAAACAAGTATGTAAAAGGATAAAGCGAAATAAACATTTTATCACCCGTTGCCAACCCGTGGGTGCACGTTAATAAGCATTGAGTAAGCCACTTTTAAACTGTCTATGGTGCTGAGTGACTCGTAATATTTTATCGTAAACCTATATAGAATATCTTCAGAGATACTGAAGATTGATGAAATAATGGTGTCGCTAACCTATGCATTTTTTAACAGTAACAGCGAATCGATAACAGATTCTGCTAGTGGTCTCAGTGTCCAATCAAATACACAACGCGTCGTCAAAGTATCTGCGGATAAATGCATACCTAAAACAGAGACTACTCAGCCGATCATAAATTATGTCAAACAAGCATGATGACTATAAAAATGACACTAACTTTGACGTTAAATAAAGCATTTTCTCTACCGTAAAAGCCAAATTCCACGCGTTCGTTTTGTGCAACTTTTAGGATAAATATGTGCTATCCCCTTAGTTAGGGCCTTTATATAGTTAGTTAGGGCCTTTATATAGTTTCTTCGCCAAACAATGGGTCAATCATTTGTTGCCAATCTGCCAACGTTGATAGGTGATTAACGAGTACATTACCGCCATTATTGATAAAAACAGTTGGGGTTGCCCATACAGATTTTGTCGCAGCATATCGAATCGGAGTTCTGGCTAAGGTGTAAATATCACCGTCATCCATCCGACTAAGAAATTGACAACGATTTATCCCTAAATGCTCTTCGGCCTTGTCTGCAATAAGTTGCCGAAGATCGTCGTGAGTTTTATGCATAAACTCTGCATTGTAAAATTCATCCTGTCGTTCATATAAAAAAGTGGCAAAGTCGTAAAACTTATCTGCATCACCATCTGCTAGGGCAAATAGCCCAAGACTCATATCCCACGCTTGGCGATGATTACTTAATGTCATTAAATGAACTTTAAGACTGACCGATCTGCTTTTGTAATGTTGTATCACACTAAGCAACGTCGGCCACATTGCTCGTGAATGGGGGCATTGAATATCAACAAAAACATCAATCGTTATGTCAGCCGCTTTATCGCCACGAAGCACGCCGCTTGGGCGCATAGGTATTGGTGTTGTCATAGTGCTCCCACTATTAATTAAGGTTAATTACGTTGGCTGATACATATTGTCAAAACAGCCCCAATTCAAGGAAAGACGTGTCGCTGGAAGCAAAGTCTGACATAGGCAGCTTCTAGCTTTCAATCACTTACCGAAAAGATATAACCATAGTCTGACATAAAATGCACCCATAGTCTGACAAATCGAAAACTCATAAAATAGTGCTTAAAAGGAGAATGTAATTTTATTATGAAGAGCCAAATAGCTTATGCCCTATCTAACAAACTTTTGGACAAAAGTGCGTTAGATCTTCGGATTTAGTGCAATGACATAAAGTTTACACTGACCCAAATAAATTTTTCAACACCCTCAAGTTCAGAGTTGAGTTAAGGTATTTCAAGAAATGGATACTCTGATTTGGAACAAAATCCTGTTAACAACCAGCTCGTCTTCCCGACAATGCTTTTTAGCCGGGATCCAGGTGTTTTTTGTTCTTTATGGCCTGCGGCCACTAACGTCGTGGCGCTTCGCCCACACCAGACCAAGAGGAAACCAACGGCTGCTCCCTCTTGGATCTCCCAGCCGCCACATCAAAATTATCTGAAAAGCGATAATTTCGCGACGTGGTTAGATCCAGCTTTTAACTCTATTTGGAATCGGCTTCGGCCTTATTCGAAAATGCTAACGCTTCAGATGGGGCGTCCCTTCCCCTCTAAAGCTAGCTCGCCATCCATGGTTAGCTCACGTCATTTTCTTCAACGGCCTCAAGTTCAGAGTTGAATTTGGACATTTTCAAGCTAGATTTAAGTCATTAATGGACACAAAAGCTTTATATAAACTGTTGTTTAAATTTAATTTTTGCAAAGTTTACTCTGACCCGACTAAATTCAACCTGCTCGTCGTCCCGGCAATGTTTTTTAGCCGGGATCCAGGTGTTTGCTTTGTACTTTTGTACTTATGCCAGCTCACGTATTTACAAGTAAAGAGTCTACAAACGACCTCAAACTCAGAGTTGAATTTGGACATTTGAAAGAAATGATAAATCCATTTTTAGAATGAAAAATAAAATTAAGTCATTGTTTAAATTAAATTATTATTTTTATACAGTCAGATTAAATTCATAGGTACAATATAGTAATTAAACTAAGATTTTATACGAAATAACTTTGCGCTTTAATCATAAAACTCTTAAGGATAAATTAGGCATGGATCGAAAGCAGTCAATGGCTGTCTATAACAGCTTATACAAAAAAGAGTACCCACTAATTCAAGATGAAGTATGCCAATGTTGTGGGATAACTTCAGACCTTCAAATAGATCACTGCCCTGCAATTACAACAGCACACCTTTATGTTCGAAATAATAATATTCCTTTTATAAAAATATTATTATGCGGGGAATGCAACAGGATAGCTTCAAACCGACTACTTCCAAGGTTTACTGAGCGCTTCTTTACCATCAAAGAAAAGTTATTAGAGAGATACGCTAAAGATCTTGTAAACGAATTCAGAGATGGAATAGATTATTCAGATAATTATCTTATTGAAGCAGATAAAAAATTCGAATTAATGCTCAATAGAATTGGTTTTGGGCTATTGAGGGTGGACTTACTTTCTAAAGAACATCAGAACATTCTTCAAATGAAGACTATTAGTGGTGACACAATATATAACCATTTAGCATATCGTTCCGGAGGCGCTTTATTAACGTCTGATGAAATGGAGTCGATAAATAACATTCAAGATGTTGAGGACACATTTGAAGTTGAGGATGAAAATGAGGTAATAGAAACCGAGTACCTTTCACAAGTGCTTATTGAAAATGAAATATCCAGTTACCAACATTATCTTGATTTTTACAATGAAATACCTGCAAGAGCATTCGCTTTAGACCTTCCCAATAAAATTAATGATGGTGTAATATCCTGGTCCGAAATAAAAAAATCTATTAATCATAAGACTGCAGAACTACCTGAATTTTATGATGATATAGTCAATTTCATAAAAGAAAATAACATAAAAAATGAAGATGAATACCTTTCTCTTAGAAGACAAGTAAAACCAATTGATAGAGAGTCATTACCAAAAAATATACAAAATTATAAGATTGACTGGTATTCATATCTAAGGTGAAAAAAGCACAACTTACAAAAACACCACAAAGATTTACCTCCTAACTTCGTCAGAGGCTGATTTCACTTTGTTGACCAGCACTATACAGGTCAACAAAATTTCTTGAATTACATCAAGATGTGGTACAACAGCCAACGGATACATTAATGCCTCAATTATCAAAATCCTATTGAATTCGAGTGTATGGATGAACCGTTAAAAGAAGTAGCTTAACTAGAGTGACCGAATTCAGTTGACCAGTTCACAAATAAAGTTCAACGAGAAACAACCAATTAATTAAATTTTTCTACCGCTCTGCATTTAGGAAAACTTGAACAGCCCCAAAATGTAGAGCCCGCATTTTGGCCTTTTTTAGCTTCACGTAACACCATATATGAGCCACACTTTGTACAAAGCTTTTGGTCAGTTTTTTGCTTAATGATTTCTTTAACATGCACTTTATGAGCCTGATTTGTTGCAACCCCTCGCGCTAAACGACCTGATTCAATATTGTTGATTATGTCTAGAACTTGCTGTTGATTTAGTAGTTCAACAGAATGTGAACGAATGTATGATAAGCAACCGCTTGCATGAGTGACATTATCCGGCATTTGCGTTTTAAACTCACTGTTACCGATAAATACCACCACAGAAAAGAGTGCATCAATATTGATATTGAGCAGCGCTTCTAGTGTTTTAAGATGTTTATAATTTTGATGAATTGGATTTTGAAATTTAGATGAGTATTGATAAATTTTCTGCGTCCATTGCTTTTGGTTGGCTGAGCCGAAAATCCATCCTTTCATGTTTTTTGTTTCTACAATGAACACTCCTAACTGAGACACGACAATATGATCAATTTGAGTTGTGCCATTGTCAGTTGGCAGAGTAATATTTTTAAGCCTGTGATACTCGTTCTGCGGTAATCTCTTGAGTAACATATTGACCTGAAACTCACCCCAAAGACCTTTAAACCAAGGTGTTGTGGTGATATAGGTCAATAAAATAACAGGAAATATATACCAAACCTGTAGAGCAGCATTAATTAAGATTTCAATTAAACCCACAGCAATATCCTTATCTTTGATGCTTAATCACTGCTATTTCAACACCACTATTTCATCGCGGCTTTCACATACACATCAAAGCGATTCTTTTTCGTTGCGATAACCATGCTTGGTTTTACTCCGTCGAGGTCTTCAGCATAATCGGGGCGTTTTACGACTACGCGTTTGGTGGCGAGTGCCATTGCCGGGGCTAACAATCCATCGGCGTCTAAGTCGGCACCAACTAAGGTTTGAAATACGCGCATTTCTTTTTTAACTAAAGCTGACTTTTCGCGATGCGGGTACATGGGGTCAAGGTAAACCACATCGATTTCGGTGGCCGATGATTGAGCGGCGTTAGCTAATGCTGTCAAACTTGAACCGTGAAATAGGCTCATCAGCTCCTGCATCCATTGGCCGATTTCAGCATCTTCATAAGCGCGGCGTAGACCGTCTTCTAATAAGGCCGCCACAACAGGGTTGCGCTCAACCATAATCACTTTGCAACCTAGGCTTGCCAATACAAACGCATCGCGGCCTAGGCCTGCTGTACCATCGACTACCGTTGGCGTTACGCCTTGCTTTAACCCGACCGCTTTGGCGATAGACTGACCGCGCCCGCCACCAAATTTGCGGCGATGTGCCACAGCGCCGGATACAAAATCAACGTTAATACCGTCTAATTTAGGTTCATCTCGTTTGTACAAACTCAAACAGTTTTGCTCAAAGCGCAATTCAAACGCGGCGTCTTTGTCCCACACTAATTGCCAGCGGCTGGCGATATCAACCAATGTTGGGTACTGCTGATTAAAGAAGATCGGTGTCTGCAACAAGATAAATACCATGCCAATATAAGAAACTACCTCATTATGCCAAAAGCCATCTCCAGTGAATACCTATACCTCACGCTTGAGAAAACTTATAATGGTGCTATTACACAGTTTTTGCTGTCTCATTTAGTTAATGGAAATGCCCATGCTCAGTTATCGCCACGGTTATCATGCTGGCAATTATGCCGATGTGCTTAAACACGCCATGCTTATTCAAGCGTTAAAAGCCATGCAGAAAAAAGAAAAACCTTACGTGTATATCGACACCCATGCAGGTGCTGGCGCGTATTCGTTAACAGATGAGTTTTCGCAAAAAACCGGTGAGTATTTAGAAGGTATAGCGAAGCTTTGGGACCACGATAATTTGCCTATCGCTTTAGCCGATTATGTAGAGTCTGTGCGCCATTTTAACGCTGAGCATGATGGTGAATTAGCTGTATACCCTGGCTCACCAGCGTTTGTTGATGTGGAATTACGCCCACAAGACCGCATGGTATTACACGAACTGCACACCACCGACCATGAGTTACTTGAAGATTATTTTGTTCAAGACAAACAAGTGAAAGTGATTAATGGTGATGGGCTGGCGGGTTTAATCGCTGCGGTGCCACCGTTAGAACGTCGTGGCGTAATATTAATTGACCCAAGTTACGAAATAAAAACAGACTACGTTGATGTAGCAGAAACGATTATTAAAGCACATAAGCGTTTTGCGACCGGGATGTTTATGCTGTGGTATCCGGTAGTAAAACGTGAACAAACGGAAGCCATGCTGACATTACTTAAAAATAGCGGCATTAAAAAACAACTGCGTATTGAGCAAGGCTTGAGTGCAGACAGTGACGAGTTTGGCATGACAGCAGCCGGTTTATGGATTATCAATCCACCTTGGCAAATGGACGTCATGGCCAAAGAAGCATTAGATTACTTAGCGCCATTATTAGGCCGTGCTGACGGTTACACGACCGTGAAGTGGGAAGTTGGCGAGTAATCGAAATGTCCCAACTTAGATAATAGTTTGGCTAATAGTTTGGCTAATAGTGATACCAATAAAAAAGCCCGGCGCATGCATATGAGCCGGGCTTTTACTATTCTATTTTTTGGTTATTAAGGTCGCTTAAAAAGCTTACTTAAAAAACGCGCCTGCTGCCCCTGGGAATACCACTGGGCTGACATTGCCATTGGCGGCCACGCTTGCTACGCCAAATAAGTAATTATCAATCACAAGATTATCCAGAGTAAAGGTATTCACCTTGCCCACATAGCGGCTGTGGGTCCACTCTGGTGCGGTAGTTGAGCGCCAATACACTCGATAACCTACCACGGTTTCATCACTGCTTTTTGCCCAATTCAATGTGGTACTGGGAGACACCTGGCCTTCAATCTTCACTTGTGTTGGCGGTGCAGGTGCCCAGGCTTGTGCGGCTAAACTTAAGGCATTTAATGCGGTAAGCTTGGCGGTAAAGCCAAAATCAACCCCTTCAATCACATCACCATAAGCAATGCCATTTTCAACCCGAATATCCTGATGTTGGCGGTCGTAATGTTCGTTAGTTTCCATAATGCGCACCGCAGGCAAACCGGCTTGGTTAAACGGTAAATGATGCCCACCACGGCCAAATCGGTCGAGGCGATACACTAACATTACGTCTAGATTCGTCATGTATTGGTCGGCCAAGGTTTTTATATTACGGGCTAAATTACGCGAAGCAGAATCGTTCTCACCACCACTAAAATAACGCTCTTTTGCCTCGTCGGCCGTTTCTGCAAAACGTACACCTTCCGAAAATACTCGCACACTGCTGTTATTGACTACGCCATTAATGCCAGAAATATTGCCTATCATGTCGTTGTTTAACACCGCTTGCACTTGCCAGCCTTGCGCTTTTGCGTAGTCGGCTAAAATATTGCCGCCGTACAAACCCTGCTCTTCACCCGACAACGCGGCGTACACTATGGTGCCGTTAAACTGATATTTTGATAACACACGAGCGGCTTCTAACGCGCCAGCTACACCGGAGGCATTGTCGTTCGCACCAGGCGAAATGGAGGTAGCATCAAGTACGTCAGTCACCCGCGAATCAATATCACCGCTCATCATCACTACACGTTTAGGGTCTGTTTTACCGCGTTGAATAGCAATAACGTTGACCACCTCGGTAGGCTTAGCAATGCGCTTACCCTCTACGGTGTTTGCTACCGTTACCACTTCGAGGCAACCACCACATTCTTTTGAAATCCGCTTAAACTCGGCTTCTATCCAGCGTCTTGCGGCGCCAATGCCTTGGGTGTCAGATTGAGTGTCCGACATAGTATGGCGAGTGCCAAAATTCACCAATGTACGAATATCTTGCTCAATGCGCTGCGCTTGAGGTGCGTTGGCAATATCGTACAAGCGCATGTCTTCTTGCGAAGGGGCAACAAATATGGGTTTGTCCGCGGCAAGAGCTGGCACTGCCACAGCGCCAAAGATTAATAAACCCGCCATGCCCGCTAAACAGTAGCCACTATTTCGGCTAAGTTTGACGCGCTTTGGCTGCGCTTTATGAATAAAATGCTTCATGAATAATGACCTTAATTAACTGGCTAATGCTTTTTGATAGCGTTTGAATAATATTTTTACGCGCTTCACATAAGCTTGAGTTTCAGGATATGGCGGAATGCCACGATATTGAGTGACGGTACTCGGGCCGGCATTGTACGCGGCGCACGCTAAGTCTAGATCACCATTAAATTGGGCTAATAGTTGCGCTAAATAGCGGCTACCACCACGAATATTTTGTTGGGCATTTAACGGGTTGTCTACGCCCATGTCACTGGCGGTACCGGGCATTAATTGCATTAGCCCTTTTGCACCGGCTTTTGAAACTGCCCCAGGTTTAAACGCCGATTCGGCATGGATCACGGCTCTGATTAATGCCGGATCTAACTGATATTTGTGTGCCGCTAACGCTACATCGGTGGCAAAGTGCGAGGTAAAGAGTGGAATTTTGTACCAGTCGATAGTTGAATCTGGGCGGCAAGCAAAACATTCGTACAACAGCACTTGATAATCGGCATCTACCGGTTGTTGATCGCTAAACACCATAATTCCGTTGGCTTGCTTGTATTGATACACTTTACGTTTTTCGACGCCTAAATCACTGACAATACCGTTTTCAGAATATTGTGCTTTAACATTGGGTTTACGTGTTGCAGAGGATGATTGGCTCAGCGGATAATCATTGGTTAACGTTCGCGGTTGTGGCTTATCGCCAACATACCCGCCATTAAGCGATAATTGATCGTTAATGGATTTAGGGCTGTTTGGCGTCAACACGTTAAATGCTTCAAGCGTGGGTTTACTGCTATTTCCCTGCGCATTGTTCTGTGTCGGCTTTAGCTGGAGCTGCTTTTTTTCGGTAGGCTCTTCAGCACGGTATTTCGCTTTTATTTGTGGTTTTGTGGTTTCTTCTACTTGAGGATAAACCACTTGTTTAGCGTGTACTTGCACAGCACAAAAGAGTAATACGATAATCAATAGCGCCAGCTCATTACGCCACAACATCGAGTTACTCCTGCACTTGATCAAATATCGGCATTGGCGCGATACGGGCAAATTTAGCAACGGCAGAACCAGGGAAAATCTTAACCCCACTATTAAGCTCATCGACCGCTTTACGGTAAAAATCTTCGGCATGTATAAAGTCGAGTTCAAGTTGCAAATACTCAGCCAGTTGCTCGGTACACAGTTTGTCTTTATTTACCGTAGACAATAGTGACTCTAGACCTTGATCGATTTGCTGCCATGCTGCAATCGATACCGACAACGACCCACCTGCAACATTTGATTCTTCAATCGGTTGCTGCCAATCATGTTCGGGTTGTAGCTGTTTTAGTTGCTCCAACTGAGCTTGCTGGTCATCGGTTAACGGGCGTGGATAAGAGGGTTTTT
This sequence comes from Shewanella sp. MF05956, assembly GCF_059758055.1. NCBI lineage: Bacteria > Pseudomonadati > Pseudomonadota > Gammaproteobacteria > Alteromonadales > Shewanellaceae > Shewanella > Shewanella sp. MF05956. Next base: position 70,672 of record NZ_JCAYNV010000010.1, read on the forward strand.
CCTGACACAGCTCAGTAAAGAGTGTCAGTCTTCTATCAATTTTTGAGTCGATGACTTTTAGCGCTTCAATGGCTGAAGTGCGTTTTTTAAGTAAACTGGCATACCAAAGATAGGCCAGAATCGCGGCTAAAGTGAGGCTAATAAATAGCGCCTGCATGGTGACATCCTTTATTATTGTTATTCACTATCATAATCATTATTTAATCAAAAGTTCATCTTTATCGGCGATATCTTCGCTAAAAAATAACCACAAAAGTGTTTACCTGTACAAATAGATGTTAAAAAACTGTTTTGATTACGATCTTAATCATAACACAATTATCGAATAACATCTGGATGATATTTACACAGTTAATTTTTTAATCACCATTTTTTTCAACCACCTAAAGCCTAATTTACCAGGGTGTTTTTTAAACACTTTTTAAGTTTACTCTATTTAAATAAGTCCATTAGCGGCTTTTAAGTATCATTTAATCACTGTTAATCTTCTTTTTACTCGCTATGCGCTTTTTAGCTAAATCCAAATATAAATGCATATTGCTACAGGCACAAAAAAGCCCAGTTAAACTGGGCTTTTTTACAACAGGGTTACCGATTAAATCGATTTTCTATCGTTATCGACTTTTTCGTCGTCCTCTTCGCTGGGTTTTTCACGCTTACTAAAGATGCGCTCAACCACCACAAAGAATAACGGCACAAAGAAAATACCTAAGAATGTCGATGACATCATCCCGCCCAGTACTGCCGTACCAATAGCGTTTTGACTACCAGAACCTACGCCAGAGCTAATGGCTAATGGTACAACACCTAAACCGAAGGCTAATGATGTCATTAAAATTGGGCGTAAACGGACTCTCACTGCATGCAGTGTTGCCTCAATTAAGCCTGAGCCTTTTTCGTAGTATTCTTTGGCAAACTCAACAATCAAAATGGCATTTTTGGTCGCCAGCCCGACTGTAGTTAATAAGCCTACCTGGAAGAATACGTCGTTAGGTAAACCACGACCATTCATGGCTATCAATGCACCAATAATCCCTAATGGCACCACAAGAATAACCGATAACGGCACCGACCAGCTCTCGTATAGTGCCGCAAGTACCAAGAACACAATTAAGATAGATAATGCATATAACGCTGGTGCCTGGTTGCCCGACAACCTTTCTTCGTATGACAAACCATTCCATTCTATGCCGTAACCAGGTGGAAGCTGTTTGGCCATTTCTTCTAGTGCATCCATCGCTGCACCAGTACTGTAACCAGGTACTGTCGCACCTTGAATGTTAACCGCGGGTACACCGTTAAAACGCTGTAACTGAGGTGAACCAAACTCCCACGATCCAGTCGAAAATGCCGAGAACGGTACCATTTCGCCATTGCTATTACGCACATACCAGGTGTCTAAGTCGCTTGGCTGCATGCGATATTTCGCCTCACCTTGCACATACACCTTTTTCACGCGGCCGCGGTCAATAAAGTCATTTACGTATGAGCCACCTAATGCAGTCGCCATTACGCTGTTAACGTTATTGATATCAATATCTAATGCCCGCAATTTAGCGTGATCGACGTGAATTTGATACATAGGCGCGTCTTCTTGACCGTTAGGTCTGACGCCCACTAGGTTGGGGTTTTGCGCCGCCATGCCGAGCATTTGATTACGCGCTTCAATTAACTTGGTATGGCCTTGACCATTCAAATCTTTTAAGTACATATCAAAACCATTGGCGGTACCCAGCTCAATGACCGACGGCGGTACAAAGGCGAACACTAAGGCTTCTTTGATTTGCATAAAGCGCCCCATTGCCCTGCCAGCAAGTGACTGAACATCTTCACCTGGCGCTTCGCGAGTTGACCAATCTTTTAAGCCTACAAACGCAATACCCATATTTTGACCTGAACCGGCAAAACTAAAGCCTGCGACGGTAAATACAGATCGAACAATGTCTTTTTCGTCATTGAGGTAATAGTCGTTAACCTGTTTAAGCACTTTTACGGTGCTTTCTTGGGTTGAGTTTGTTGGCAAAATTGCTTGGGTAAATAAGATACCTTGGTCTTCATCTGGCAAGAATGCGGTTGGCATACGTAAGAAAATCCAACCCACCGCAATCACTAAACCAATGTAAATCAGCATCACTCTAAATGAGCGCTTTAAAATACTGCCAACACTAGACTCATAACGCGAGGTCATGGCATCAAACTTGCGATTAAACCAACCAAAGAACCCCGTGTCCGCTTGGGTATGGCCTTTTTTAATCGGTTTTAGCATGGTGGCACATAATGCCGGTGTTAATACGATTGCGACAAACACAGACAACGCCATTGCCGATACAATCGTAATCGAGAACTGACGATAAATAACCCCAGTAGAGCCAGACATAAATGCCATAGGCACAAATACCGCAGACAAGGTCAAACCAATACCGACTAACGCACTGGTGATTTGATCCATTGACTTACGGGTGGCCTCAAGTGGACTTAAGCCCTCTTCTGACATCACGCGCTCAACGTTCTCGACCACAACAATTGCATCGTCCACCAGCAAACCAATCGCCAGTACCATGGCAAACATGGTTAAGGTATTAATGGTAAAGCCTGCTGCCGATAGCACAGCAAAAGTACCAAGCAATACAACCGGTACGGCAATCGTTGGGATTAACGTGGCTCTAAAGTTTTGCAGGAACAGATACATAATCAAGAACACCAATACAATGGCCTCTATCAATGTATGCACTACGCCTTCAATCGATTGCTCAACAAATGGTGTAGTATCGTAAGGGTAAACAACTTCAAGTCCTTGCGGGAAAAACGCTTTCATCTCATTAATTTTGGCTTTAACACCTTCTGCGGTGTCGAGCGCGTTGGCACCTGTAGCCAATTTAACCGCTAAACCAGACGCTGGCTTGCCATTAAAATAAGAGTCAACGGCATAACTTTCCGCACCCAGCTCAACTCTAGCCACGTCTTCAAGATACACATTTGCGCCTGATGAGTCAGACTTCAGAATAATCCGTCTAAACTCTTCTGGTGTTTGCAGACGGCTTTGGGCTGATATTGTCGCATTTAACTCTTGCCCAGCTACCGATGGGGCTCCCCCTAATTGGCCTGCAGAAATCTGTGCGTTTTGTTCACTAATCGCAGCAGTAACATCAATACTGGTTAAGTTGTATTGAGTTAATTTTAGTGGGTCGAGCCAAATACGCATCGCATATTGCGCACCAAAAAGCGTCAGTTCACCCACGCCAGGTACACGGCTCATTGGGTCTTGAACATTGGCTGCGACATAATCTGAAATGTCACTTTTTCCCATTGAGCCATCTTGTGACACAAAACCCATCACCATCAAAAAGCCTGATGTCGACTTATTCACTTTTACACCCTGCTGCTGAACTTCAGAAGGCAGTAAAGGTGTGGCAGCCTGTAATTTGTTTTGCACCTGAACCTGTGCAATATCAGGATCGGCTTCAGCATTAAAGGTTAAGGTGATTTTGGTGTTACCAAAACTGTCACTGGTCGATGAGATATAGCGTAAATGATCCAAGCCGGTCATTTGTTGCTCAATAACCTGTGTTACCGTGTCTTCCATGGTTTTGGCAGACGCACCAGGATAAAAAGCACTGATCACCACTGTTGGCGGTGCAATACTCGGATACTGTGCAATCGGTAAGCCTCTAATGGCCAACACACCTGCAAGCATAATTAAAATTGCGATTACCCAAGCAAAAATAGGGCGATCAATAAAAAAGCGAGCCATAATTTATCCCTACTTTTGTGATTCGTCAGCCGTTAATACTTGTGGTGAAACCGGTGCGCCTGGGCGGATTTTTTGCAGACCTTCGACAATTAATTTGTCGCCCACCGCTAAACCTTCAACAATACGCCATTGGTTGCCAATCACTTCAGCTGTTGTCACTACGCGCATTTCTGCGTGGTTATCTTTGTCGACGACCATTGCAACCGCTTGGCCTTTATTGTTACGAGTTATAGCGCGTTGCGGCACTAAAATCGCATTAGGGTCCTGACCAGCATTTAACTGGGCGCGCACATACATGCCAGGCAATAACGTACCTTCAGGGTTAGGGAACTCTGCACGCAATGTCACCGAACCGGTCGTTTCGTCTACATTCACCTCAGCAAATTGTAGAGTACCTTGATGGTCATAAGTGCTGCCATCCTCAAGCATTAATGTCACTTCAGCGTTGTCGCTTTTCAGTAACTGGCCTGAACGTAGGTTGGCTTTTAAGCGTAATAGTTGAACACTTGATTGAACGATGTCGATATTAATGGGATCAAGTTGCTGAATGGTCGCGAGCGTTGTGGCCTGATTAGCCGTAACCAATGCCCCTGCCGTCACCGATGATTTACCAATTCGGCCAGCTATCGGCGCTTTAACCTCGGTGTACTCAAGGTTAATGTTAGCAGTATTAATTGCCGCTTTTGCCACTGTGACCGCGGCTTGCGCTTCTTTGTATGCTGCTTCTGTTTCATCAAAATCTTGTTGACTCACTGCATTGGTTTTCACCAATTTAGCGTAACGAGCTGCTTTGGCTTTAGCAGAACCTAATGCGGCATTGGCACTGGCTAAGTCTGCTTCGGCACTGATTAATGCCGCTTTATAGGTTGCTGAATCGATTTGATAAAGTGACTGACCTTGAGTCACTTCGCTGCCTTCGGTAAAGGCACGCTTGGTAACAATACCAGAAACCTGTGGACGCACTTCTGCTTCTAAAAATGCACGACTACGACCAGGTAGCTCAACCATAAGAGTTTGAGATACGGCTTCAACTGTCATTACGCCTACGGGAGAAGGAGGTTGCTGCTGTTGCTGTGCCTGGCCATCCTCAGCCTTGCCACAAGCGGTAATCCATAATGCGGCTGATATAACCGCGGCGATTTTCAATGCTTTATGCATGTGTGCTCCTACTCCGATTTACGTTCAATATGGTTCCTCAGTCTTGAGGCATTCCATCTGAAAATAGCTAAAATTAAACTGTTAAATTTTCTGTGTTCTTTATCGCATAGGTACAAAATTCAAACAACTCAACCTAATACAATAAATTGTAAATAAATAATAAGTTTAGGTTATATATAGCTAATTTGTTAATAAATTGTTGCTTGCACATGAGCAATCAAACAAATTAGATCCAATCACTTATTTTAGCGCACCTTACGGCAACATGTTGACAATATCAACTTAATTGCATTCGGGTTAGATAGCACTACTATCAACATAGATTAATTATGATCCGTGACAACCTCATTTAATTCATCCATCTTGGTTGAATTAACCTGTTGTTCTGTACCATCCATCGCTGGATTTATCATAATGTCGCGCCACCATAACTGGTTAGCCTGTGGATTTGCCAACATCACTGCCTGGCCAAATTTAGGGGTTAACAAGGTGACGTTATGTTGTTTGGCTAATGTGTTAATACGCTCGAAAGGTTCAAACCAGTCATGTAATGCCAAATCAAAAGTGCCATTATGTACTGGCATCATTGCCTTAGCGTTAACATCGATATGCGCCTGTAGACTTTGCTCTGGCAACATATGGATATCACTCCATAAGTCATTATAGGCACCCGTTTCAATCATGCTCAGATCAAACGGCCCCAAACGCTCACCAATTTCTTTAAAACCTTTAAAATAGCCACTGTCGCCGCTAAAAAACACCTTGTGCTGTAACCCCTGGATAACCCAACTGGCCCATAATGTTTGATTGCGGTCTAGCAAACCACGGCCAGAAAAATGCTGTGCTGGCGTAGCGGTGATATGTAAACCATTTAACTCAACAGACTGCCACCACTCAAGCTCGGTCACTTGAATAGGGTCTACACCCCATGATGTTAAGTATTTTCCGACGTTAAGCGGCGTCACAAAATGTTGTACTTTGCCGATTAATTGTTCCATCGCGGCTTTATCGAGATGATCATAATGATCGTGGCTAATAATAACCGTTTTGATGGCCGGTAAATCAGCAATACTAATTGGCGATTGATGAAAACGCTTCGGCCCAGCCCATTGTACAGGTGATGCTCGTTCGCTAAAGACCGGGTCGATTAACACGTATTCACCATCAATACGCATCAGTAACGTTGAGTGGCCTAAGCGATAAACAGCATCTTCTGTCGATTGCGCTAGGAGAGTTGGCGTTAGCGCCTCTAACGGCACGGCATTTTGAGGCGCTGGCGCCTGGCGCTGGGTATTCCAATAAGCTTTGGCGATAGGCCATAAACTGCTTAACCCCGCTTGATAAGCTTTTTCACTATTAATGAAAGGCTGGCTTTTATTGGCAGCTGACCATGTTTTAGTGAGCCATATAATCGCAGCTAACACCAAAAACCCGACAATAACACCGGTTAATATTTTCATTTCAACACCAATAAAGTACACTACACGGTGTAGTTTAATAATCTCTCATTGAAAAGTAAACTGCTCAGTGTAAAATATCTTCCATAAAATTGAATACAGTGCTGATCATGACTCAAGAAAAACAAACTCGTAGCCAAATTAAACGTGCGGCCATTATTGAAGCCGCCAGAACGACCTTTAAAGCATTAGGGGTTGCGGCGACGAGTATGGATAAATTAGCAGAAGTGGCTGGAGTGTCTAAACGCACGGTTTACAATCACTTTGCCACCAAAGAAGCCTTAGTGATGATCTTAATGACCGAGTTATGGCAACAGGCATTATCGCAACCTTCTGAGCCTTATAACCCAGGCAAGCCGCTAGCACCGCAATTACAACAGTTAGTACGCTGTGATATTGATCATATTCAGTCAGAAGAACACATTGAAGTGTCGAGAATGGTGATTGGCCACTTGTTTTATGCATCTGAAATGCAACAAGAAATCAAAAAAATAATTAAAGAAGAAACCGCGATTTTACGTTGGATTAAAGCGGCGAACAAAGATGGCCGCATCAATGTAGATGATATTGAACAGGCCCAAGACCAAGTCCAAAATTTAATTAAAGGCCAATGTTTTTGGCCGTTAATTTTTCAAATTATTGAGCCGTTAACTGACGAAGAAAAAGACCAGCACGCGGCAGAAATCGTCAACGTGTTTTTGTGCCGCTATCAGGTTTAGTCATTATACCCACAACGACTACACCCTATTGTCGCCCACGCCCAAAGAAATAACCCGGCTGATTTCTGCCAAGCTCTTGCCAGACTCTTGCTGCCAATGATTAAACGCCGCTTGAGTTTGGCGCAATGCAGTTTGCGAGGTAAAGCCCGCATCCACTACCTTATGGCCGGTTAAATACGCTTGCACATCTTGGCTCATCAAAAAGGTGTCTTTACCTATTGCGCGTAAAAAATAAGGGCCGGTATTACCACCTAAACGAGTGCCACGTTTTTTAAGCACTTGCCATAAACCCGTTATGTCATCACTTGGCCAATGTGCAATAAATTCAGCAAAGCTGCCGTGTTCAGCATTGATCTGCTGGATCATGTAAGCATTATCAACAATCGCTTGGGTTTTCTTTTGATGACGAATAAGCGCAGGATCGCTGGCACGCTGCTGAATTTGATCTGGCGATAACATCAATACTTTCATTGGTTCAAAGTCAAAGAAGGCTTTTTCGTAAGCTGGCCATTTATTGTCGACCACTCGCCATACAAAACCACTTTGAAAAACACGTTTACTCATCACTGAAAGTAACTGCGCATCGGTATATTCACTGATTTCATCAGCGTCGAGTGTATTGGGTAGCAATGACTTAACGACAGCAGGTCCGCCTTTACGCTCGCATGCTCGCGCCCAAATATCACTGAATTTCTCTAATGCCACCGTGTCACCCCTTTCACCTTATCAACCTAAAACTGCTAATACGACAGAGTCAGATTGATTGATCTAAATATACTAAAAATCAATGATAGTTATGTATTACACTCTTTTTTGAGTTGTAAAAACTGTTTCCATTTTACCACTTCAGCCGGCAATTCAGGCGTACCACCGGTATAACCCGCTGCCGTAATTAAGGTTTCGATAGGCACTTGCTTACCACGGCATACAAACACCCCGCGAACATGCGCAATACAATGTAAACCACGGGCTGTCACGATACGATGCTCAATATAAAAGTATTTTTCATCCCAACCGACAATTTTGGTTTCAATGGTAAACTTTTCAAACGGTTTAATATCGCGAATATAAGTAAACTCTGCAGCATTGACTATGGGTAGCCATTTATTCTTTAAAAATTGCTTCATTAAACCAATTTCAGCAATCAAATAAGTACGCGCTAAATCCATAAAAGCAGGATAGCGCGAGTTGGTTAAATGCATATTGATGTCGCAATCTAACGGCAAAACACGATAGTTAATTTTACTGGTGCCTAAAAAATCAATACGTTTGCAATGGCCAATTCGCCATAAAAACAATAACGCAAAACGAAAATACAGATTCATTTACCACTACTCCTATTGTTAGCGCGACAGGCTAACAAAGGTCATACCAGCGAGCAAGGAGCTTTGCTGACTTTGACTTATTTAACACTCAATCATCAACACAAACTCAACAGCGTACCGTAATTTGTTACTCTTTTTGCGACTCATCCCCCTTTTCATCTCAGGCTTAACTGATTACCATAGCAATGCGGTGTTAACTTGTTGGTGTTGTTAAGACACTGACAAGATGAACAACAGCATTTATCGTTATCGACAAATGCTAAACGCAAACAACATTGTTTATAATTCTCAGGGCGGGGCGCAATTCCCCACCGGCGGTAAACTTGAAAAAGTAAGCCCGCGAGCGCTCGATTCGTCGAGGTCAGCAGATCTGGTGACTTAGTATTGCTTAAAGGTAATGTCTAACAGTCCAGAGCCGACGGTTATAGTCCGGATGAGAGAGAATAGAGATACATCAATCAGCCCACGGCTTTTTGATGCAATTTGTTTTGGATTTATATCCCTCTTTACAAGCCCTGATTCTGGTCATTTTAGGAGTACAACCATGAATCAGTTATCACTACTTGCCGAATTTGGCGAACCAATCACCCGTGTCGAAAATGCCCTTGCTGCGCTTAGAGAAGGCCGCGGAGTATTACTACTCGATGATGAAGATCGCGAAAACGAAGGCGATATTATTTATTCAGTTGAGCATTTAACCACAGCCCAAATGGCATTGATGATCCGCGAATGCAGCGGCATTGTGTGTTTATGTTTAACCGACGAGCATGCTAATAAGCTTGAATTGCCACCGATGGTTATTAATAACAATAGCGCCAATCAAACCGCTTTTACCATCTCCATTGAAGCGAAAGTGGGTGTGACTACAGGCGTTTCAGCACAAGACCGTGTTACCACCATAAAAACGGCGGCAAACCGTAATGCTAAAGCATCAGACTTAGCCCATCCTGGACACGTATTTCCGCTACGCGCTCGCGCTGGCGGGGTGATGTCTCGTCGCGGTCATACCGAAGGTACGGTTGATTTAATGCAAATGGCCGGTTTAATGCCAGCAGGTGTATTATGTGAACTCACCAACGAAGATGGCAGCATGGCGAAAACGCCAGAAATCGTCGCGTTTGGTTTAAAGCACAATATGCCTGTTCTCACCATCGAAGACATGGTGATGTACCGCAACCAGTATGATTTAAAGTTAGCGTAAGTTGTTACTCAAAGCGTAACAACGACTATCCAAAACAAGAGGCGCATTGCGCCTCTTTTTGTATCGATTTTCCGCTCAATCAAAGCCCGGCAATAAAGGCTTGATACTGCGGCATTGTAGTTGCCTCTTCTAGCATGCCTTGATGGCCGATATTAGGGACCATAATGAACTGCTTATTAGCAGACTTGCTCGCAGCAAACAGTTTTTCAGCAAGTGCTGGCGGAACTTCTTCATCATCCTCTCCGGCAATCACCAATAATGGGCCTTGGTAATCATTGGTAACCACTTTTTGATTATCGATATTACGAAAGTCTTGGGGCATTTCTAGGCTCATAAACGGTGCCATGTACCAGGGTGTTTTCTCATCGACCCAATCGTCGGCATTGGTGGCCGAACCGTGTAAAACCAATGCATCGATTTTATTATTTCTGGCTAATTCTGCGGCAATAAAACTGCCTAACGAGTAACCATGCAATATGATTTTTTCGGGTTGGTATTGTTGCTGTACATAGTCTAATTGTTGCTGGGCATCCAAGATAATATTGTTAATCCGCGGCTTACCTTCACTAGCGCCAATACCACGGCGATCCATGATTAAAATATCAGTGTTAAGCGCTGATAATGCCGTTAAATCGGCCAAACAATGTGGCTGAATTTTCATGCCATTACCCTGATAAAACACTAGGGTTGTGTTGCTTGCAGGATTATCAATAAAAAAACCATTCAGCTTAACGTGATCACTTGCCTCTAGGCTCAGTTGGGTGATTAGATGATTCGGCATGGCTTGTCGTAATGCTTGAGTGAACTCAGCGCTAAAGGCCACGGGCTCTTTATCATTGGCAATAAAACTCTCTTCACTTAAGCGCACCGTACAGCCAGAGATAATGAGCATTGTCGTGCTAATCATTGCCACCGTGACCATTTTTTTTACTGTATTTTGCATATTATTGTCCTTAATTATTCATCTTCCTTGTGGATTAAAATGTCACCTGGCGAGCACTGTAAATGCTGGCAAATGGCGTCGAGTGTTGAAAACCGAATCGCTTTAGCGCGGCCGCTGCGTAATACCGATAAATTTTGCGGTGTAATACCCACCAATTCTGCTAGCTCAGTTGACTTCATTTTGCGCTTTGCCAGCATCACGTCTAGCTCAATAATAATGGCCATTAAATGGTTAACTCCGCCTCTTCTTGCAGCTCTGTCGCGTGCTTCATCACCCAGGCCACACAATAAAAAATCATTCCAAACAGCGCATACTTTAGCTCCTGGCTGCCCAAGCTAAAATAAACAGGGACCGCACTGGATGTACCGCTAAAGTGCAGTGAAAAAGCGATGATCATCGGGTAGAAAAGGCTGAGTAAAATCCACGCTAAAAAGACCAAAGCAATGTTGCTTAAACAGCGAAAATTACCTGGGGTGAACACCTGGCCCTGTTGATACAAAGTGAATAACTGATATAAAAAATAATAAATAAACAGGTAAGGCAGTATTTCAACACCGCCCAGAATTAACCCAGGATGGAAGCCAGCATCATATAGGCTTTGCGCAAGAGCCTGCCAGGGGCTACCAAAATCAACGGCAAGGTAACTGCTAAACCAGCCCCACCAGTCAATTGTGAGTACATATTCGCCCGCTTGAAACTCGCCGAACACCATGGTGCCGCAATAGCTACTGGCTTGTAATAAGGCTAAAAAAACGATGAGTAATTTAATCCATTTACTGAGTGAAACAATTCTATCCATGATGATTCTAGGTTGGCTAATGTTAATTAAACGTTAGCATAGTTATTTTTATTCGACAACAAATTATCGATAAACGATAACTTTATTTTTATATCAACCCAAATGACCGCAGTGTTTCAAATCGCAGGCATAAAAAAACCGACAATCAATGTCGGTTTTTAAAGTGTTTACATTAATGATTTACGCGGCAATACCACTGTGACGCAGTAATGCATCTGTGTTGGGTTCGCGGCCCATAAAGCGTTTAAACAGCTCCATTGGCTCTTCACTTCCGCCCATTTCAAGAATGTTATTTAAGAAGCTTTTACCGGTTTCTGGGTTAAAGATGCCTTCGTCTTCAAAACGTGAGAACGCATCAGCCGATAACACTTCAGCCCATTTATAGCTGTAATAACCTGCAGCATATCCACCGGCAAAAATGTGGGCAAAACCGTGTTGAAAGCGGTTAAAGCTTGGTGGGGTTAATACCGCTATTTGGCTGCGCACTTCATCTAAAATACCTTGGATATCGACGCCTTTTGCTGGGTCAAACTCATGGTGCATTCTAAAGTCGAACAACGAGAACTCAAGCTGGCGCACCATCATCATGCCTGACTGGAAGTTCTTTGCGGCTAACATTTTGTCGAGCAATGCTTTTGGTAATGGCTCGCCAGTTTCGTAGTGGCCAGAGATTTCCGCTAGGGCTTCTTCTTGCCAGCACCAGTTTTCCATAAATTGACTTGGTAACTCTACGGCATCCCAAGGCACACCGTTAATGCCCGATACGCCGCCAACATCGACTTTTGTTAGCATGTGGTGAATACCGTGGCCAAACTCGTGGAATAATGTAGTAACTTCGTCGTGAGTAAATAACGCCGGCTTGCCGTCTACTGGGCCATTAAAGTTACAGGTTAAGTAAGCCACTGGTTTTTGCAGACCGATAGAGGTAATACGACGGCCACGACAATCGTCCATCCATGCGCCGCCGCGCTTACCGCTGCGGGCATATAAATCTAAATAGAAGCTGCCGCGATGTACGTTATCAGCATCAAAAATATCAAAAAAACGCACGTCTTTGTGCCAGGTATCAACGCCTTTTTGTTCGTTAATCGTTAAGCCAAATAGCTTGTTAACGGTAAAGAATAGTCCTGATAATACTTTGTCTTCTGGGAAGTACGGACGTAAAATTTCTTGCGACACTTCATATTTGTGTTGCTGCAGTTTTTCGGCATAAAAACTTAAGTCCCATGAGGCCATTTCGCTGACATCATAGTGCTCTTTAGCAAAGGCACGTAGTTCAGCTAATTCTGTTGCCGCCTGGCCTTTTGAGCGCTGACCTAATTCATTTAAAAAGCCCAACACCTGCTCTGGTGACTCTGCCATTTTGGTGGCAAGTGATTTATCTGCATAGCTGGAAAAACCGAGTAGATTGGCTAACTCATGACGTAATGCCACGATTTCGTTCATGTTATTAGTGTTATCAAATTCGCCAGCATTTGGACCTTGATCTGAGGCGCGGGTGACAAATGCACGGTAGCATTCTTCACGCAGCTCACGGTTTTCGCTGTAGGTCATCACCGGTAAATAAGAGGGGAAATCAAGGGTAAACAACCAACCCTTTAACTCTTTGGCTTCAGCCATTGCTTTAGCAGCGGCCACTGCCGACTCAGGTAAACCCGCTAGATCAGCCTCGTCGGTAATCAACTTGGTCCAGGCTTCGGTGGCATCGAGTAACTGGTTAGAGAAGTTGCTAGTTAACTCAGATAGACGCTTAACAATCTCGCCATAACGCGCTTTTTGACCATCATCTAAGCCAATGCCCGACAATTCAAAATCGAGTAAGCTTTGTTCAATAACTTTTTTCTGCGCTTGAGTTAACTCGGCAAAACCAGCTGATTGATGAATTGATTTATACGCCTCATACAACCCCTGATGCTGGCCAACATAGGTACCGTAATCAGACAATAATGGTAAACACGCATCATGGGCATCACGCAATGCATCGCTGCTGACAACCGAATTCATGTGCGATACCGGTGACCACGCTTTACTTAATTCGTCGTCCACTTCTTCAAGGGGGGCAATCAGGTTGTCCCAGGTATATAGGCTATTTTTAGCCAGTAAAACATCAATGGTTTCACGACATTTGGCAATGGCTTGCTCAACCGCAGGCTGAATGTGTTCTGGTTTGATTTTAGAAAACTCGGGTAACGCTGCGCTATTTAGCAATGGATTGCTCATAAAGATTCCTCGAAATAATTCGTGTGACGACTTATATAGGGTCAATTGCTACATATATTGGGTCAATTTGCTGCGTTTTCAAGATCTATTATCGCGATGAATGAATTAACGATTGATCTGCTGAGTTGGCTCTAGCGTATTATTCATACAAATAAAGTGACTGCTTCCACAGTTTTAATTTACACTTAATTTACAATTTTATTATTGTTTACTAGGTCTCAAACGAGACTGATTATCATTTAATTTATACATTAAACAGATACCATACTCATTACGAACACATCTATGTACCATCACTCTGCACCATAACCTTGGGCCAACACATGACCTTTGCTTTCTGTACTGTTAGTTGTAAACATGGTGTTACTGCTGTTTTTTTACCGGTACTTGCGGTAATTAGCTTAGCACTGTCAACACCTGCATTAGCCCTCGCTGATACTCAACCTAGCTTTGGCTTAGATGTGGGCTGGGAGAACCATTACATTACTGAGGGTCGCGACAACCTAGATAAAGGCGGCATTGCCTGGGCTGTTGCAAGCGTTGAACATAATGACATGGTGGTCTTTGCTGTGGTTGGCCGAGCAGACCAGGTACATTACACCGAATGGAATGTTGGGTTAGAATACAGCGTATCTCTACACGATGACATTGACGCCACGATAGGCTACCAACGCCTGGAATTTTATGGTGATGATCGCGCATCCGACAATGAATTTTTTAGTTCAATCACCTACAGCGGCATTGATTGGTTGGTCCCCGCCGTCAACTATACTTATGCCACTGAAGCGTCTGGTTACTTTGTTACCCTGAGCGTACACAGTCCTTGGGAAATCAACCCACAACTCACGCTAACACCTTATGTATTGCAAGGATTTGATTTTGGCTACAGTAGCGAAGACCACGACGGTGCCAACCATGTGCAATTTGGCCTAGAAGCAGAGCATCAATTTAGTGAGAATCTTGCGATTGCCGCCCATATTAGCCACAGCATTGCCTTAGAAGACATTAAACAACAAGCCCGGATTGACGGCCAACAAGGCAGCTTAAACGAAACTTATGCGGGTGTATTTATCAGTTTGGGCTTTTAGCAGACTCGCGTTTTATCATTGTGCGACTACACTGAGTGGTTAATATTTAATCGCGCAAGGAATGCACATGCTAACCCGCCAAGTTCAATACGCTGCTATATGTGGCGTATTGTTGATACCCTCTTTATGGGCTTCCTCGGTAGCCGTTGCCGCTGAGCTCAATCAGTTAAATAAACAACCGTCTAAAAATACCACTGAGCTTAGTAATGACAACGTCAATGATTTACCACCACAATCAGCGATTGATCATCAAGGTAATCGCATCACATTACCCTCTGAAACGAGTTCAGCGTTAGAGTATCGCGCTGACGATATTTACCTCAAACCGAGTTTGCAACAACACATCGATGCCAATCAACCATCTCATTTTTCATCAAGTCAAACGCGGCCAAGCATGGTCGACGACCCTAGCTGTCGTTGGTTAAATAACCGCATAACGCACTTACAAAAAAAGCAGCGCCAAACCCAACACAGTCAATTTAGTCATTATCAAGATGAAATCGATATTAGAGAGGACGAATGGGCTTGCCTTAAGTGTGCAACCAGCGGCCCAGGTAACGTTGACCGTGGTGCATGTCAGCATAAGCGTTAATGCGTTGCGCTAACACAATAAGTAAACGACTAGATTGCAAACACAATCCCCCCTACAATGGGGCCATTAATCGTAGTGGAGATCATCATGGCTCAACATTTTGACTATATCGCGCTTGGCGCAGGCAGTGGCGGTATCGCCTCAGCAAACCGTGCAGCAATGCGTGGCGCAAAAGTTCTTATCATTGAAGCAAAACACGTTGGCGGCACTTGCGTTAACGTGGGTTGTGTTCCTAAAAAAGTCATGTGGTATGGCGCACATGTCGCCGAAGCCTTAAATCTGTACGCTAAAGACTATGGCTTTGATGTCACTGTCAATAAATTTGATTGGAACACTCTGGTTAACAATCGTGAAGCTTATATTAGCCGCATCCATGATTCTTACGGTCGTGGTTTTGCGAATAATAAAGTGACCTTATTAAATGGCTATGGTCGCTTTGTTAATAACAACACCATTGAAGTCAATGGCGAGCACTACACCGCTGACCATATTACTGTTGCCACTGGCGGCGCGCCGACTATTCCAGACATCCCGGGTGCAGAATACGGTATTGATTCAGACGGTTTCTTCGCCCTGCGCGAGCAACCAAAACGCGTTGCTGTGGTTGGCGCGGGTTATATTGCTGTTGAAGTAGCAGGCGTATTGCATGCCTTGGGCAGCGAAACCCATTTATTGGTACGTAAGCATGCGCCACTGCGTAACTTTGACCCTATTTTAATGGACGCATTAGTTGAAGCGATGGCCACCGATGGCCCAACATTGCACACTCACAGCGTGCCAAAGTCGGTTAACAAAAATGCTGATGGCAGCTTAACCCTAGCGCTTGAAAACGGTGAATGCTTAACAATTGATTGCCTAATTTGGGCCATTGGCCGTTCACCGTCAACGGGTAATATCGGCTTAGAAAATACCGATGTTAAGTTAGATGCTAAAGGCTATGTGATTACTGACGATCAACAAAATACCACCGCTAAAGGTATTTATTGTGTTGGCGACATTATGGCGGGTGGTGTTGAATTAACCCCAGTTGCCGTTAAAGCGGGTCGTTTGTTGTCAGAGCGCTTATTTGGCAACATGCCAGATGCCAAAATGGATTACAGCTTAATTCCAACCGTAGTATTTAGTCATCCACCTATCGGTACCATGGGTCTAACTGAGCCAGAAGCCGCTGAGCAGTATGGCCAAGACAATATCAAGGTTTACACCTCTACTTTTACCTCAATGTATTCCGCTGTTACAGCGCATCGCCAGGCGTGTAAAATGAAGCTGGTGTGTGCAGGTGATAATGAAGTGGTTGTCGGTATTCACGGTATCGGTTTTGGTATGGACGAAATACTTCAGGGCTTTGGCGTGGCAATGAAAATGGGCGCAACTAAAGCAGACTTTGACTCAGTAGTGGCAATTCACCCTACTGGCGCTGAAGAATTTGTTACCATGAGATAAGTATTTTGAGGTAAGTATTTGATAGTTAGTAGTTAAATATTAATTACAGTCTTCCGAAATCAATACAGTCTCAATAATAAAAACCATGAATAGCTTAGCGCTTTCATGGTTTTTTATGCTTCTTTGTCCGCTAACCATTGCAAAAACACTTTAATCCCGGGAGGGCGTTTATGTGAGTGGCCCATTAATTGGGTCATGGCAAAACTAAACTGATAGTACATTTCGGCATCATTTGGATGCTTTTGTGCATCATCACTGTTAATCATCGCGCCGCGTAAATAATCGCACAGTAACTCACCACGATTAAATCCGCCAACTTCACCAATTTCAGTTAAGGTTTGCGCGTTCCATTGCTTATATTGCGAGCTCACACGTTCAAAACGCTCACGATAATAATCGCTGGCATGAGATATAACGGCTTCATTAGGGATGACTCTGGCGATAACAAACGATTGCTCAGACAAGATGTGATACAAGCGCTGACAATGATGGAATATATAGCGTAAATAAGGGTCACTATATTGCAAAGTGTCTTGCTCTGCTTGCGCTAACCAATGACGATAATCGGCACAGGCCACCGCCACAATGAGGTCAGCTTCTGAGGTAAAATGATTATAGATGGTGCCTTTCGATATCTGGCTGGCCTCAACTAAATGTGAACGGCACAAATCAAAGGTCTTGTGACCTTTTAAACAACGCTGTGACACCTCAATCAAATAGTTTCCGCGCTCTTCCCAGCTGCTCATTTGTACTCCATCATATTTAGTATAAATAAAACGTTAACATCTCACATTTACACCATAGCAAGCTTTTTAGATATGGCAAATTGAGTAATACTGATACCACTATGAACTTATTCAATGGCCTATGTTAAAGATTGAATTATTAGAGAGTTTTATCGCGGTTGCTGAGTGTGGCAACTTATCAAAAGCTGCAGATAAAATTTGCCGAACCCAATCTACACTGAGCTTACAAGTTAAAAAGCTTGAAGAAAGTGTCGGCCAAACGTTGCTGATTAGAGACAACAAAGGTGTCACCTTGACCGAGTCTGGTGAAACCTTACTTAGTTACGCCTATAAAATGATCCAGCTAAACTCACAAGCTCTCGATGAATTAAAAGAGTGCAATAATCGTGAAGTTATCCGCCTTGGTGTACCAACCGACTTTATAAAATGCTATTTAAACAGCTGTTTATTAGAGTTTATTCGTGAATTCACCTGTATTGAATTAGTCATCGACACCGACGTCAGCGGTAATTTATACAAGCGGTTACATCAAGGTGAGTTTGACGTGATTGTTGCCACGCATTGGCAATTACCCGTTAATGGCGAACTATTATTTACCCGCCGTTTTAAATGGGTTGCTGCGGCTAACGGTAATGCCCATAAAAACAAAACGATTCCTGTAGGCTTATACCCAGAAAACTGTCCTATTCGAGCACAAGTATTCGCTAATCACCAATTATCTATGCGTCCTATCAGAGTGCTACTGTCTACCCCATCACCACAAGCATTGTGCATGGCCGTCGAGAATGATTTAGTGATTGCACCGGTAGCCGAATTTAGAATTAACGATAAAATGCAGGTGTTAGACCCACTAAAACATGGCTTACCACCACTGCCGCTGTTTAATGAGTCGATCTATCTCAACCCTAATACTCAAACCCACGCGACAAAACAGTTAATAGATTTAATTAAGGCCAACGTTGAACACAAAGGCTATCAACTCGACGAGCCTATCGCTGCTATCTAGGTGATTACTCACGGTAGGTCATCTGGCTTACCGATAGGGTTATACCCAATCACATACTCACCATGACGCCCTCTTTGAGCTTGCTAGAAAGCACCTTAATATTGCCTATAAAATCATGCTACCAAACAAAAATGCCAACAACACACTCATGGCAATGGTGACGACTCCAGGAATAAGAAACGGGTGGTTAAACACCGCCTTACCAATCCGCGTTGAACCCGTGTCGTCCATTTCAACTGCCGCTAATAATGTTGGGTAAGTGGGTAATACAAACAAGGCGCTCACCGCAGCAAACGATGCAATAGCCGTTAACGGACTCACGCCAATCGCCAGCGCTGCGGGCATTAATGCTTTTGTTGTCGCCCCTTGAGAATACAACAACATAGAGGCAAAAAATAACGCTACCGACAACAACCAGGGCTGGTTTTGAAGTAAAGTGCCTGCGATATCTTTAATTTCATCAATATGATTAGATACAAAAGTATCACCCAACCATGCTACCCCAAGTACACAAATACACGCTGACATGCCAGACTTAAACGTCGACGCATTAGAAATTTTGCTGGCATCTAAGCGGCAAAACCACGTAATTGCCGCCGCAGCAGATAGCATAAACAACATAATCGCCACATCGCGCGACAGCACTGGATGCGTAATTAAACCGACTTTGTCAGATATTGCGGTGGCATAAGACATCACCGCAACAATCGCCACTAAAAAAATGGCAACAGACCGCTTAGCGCCAGGTAATAATGTGGCTTGAGTTTCGCCACGAACCTTCACTAATCCGTCGGCTAAACGTTGTTGATAAATAGCATCTTCTTGCAATGGTTTACCCAATAACGACGCGACTGCGGCGCCCACTAAACAGGCAATGAAGGTAGAGGGAATACACACGGCTAACAGCACTAAATAATCCACGCCAAAAGGCTCTAAAATCCCCGAGAAAAATACCACTGCAGCAGAAATAGGCGATGCCGTAATAGCCACTTGTGAGGCAACAACGGCGATAGATAATGGTCGAGAAGGACGAATACCCTGCTCTTTAGCCACCTCAGCGATAACCGGTAAGGTCGAAAAAGCCGTATGGCCAGTCCCAGCAAATAATGTCATCAAATAGGTCACTATTGGCGCTAAAAAGGTAATATGCTTTGGGTGTTTTCGCAGTAATTTCTCAGCTATCGACACCAAATAATCCATTCCACCCGCTTCTTGCATTGCAGCAATAGCAGTAATGACCGACATAATAATCAACATCACGTCGATAGGGATCGCGCCAGGCGTTAAGCCTAAACCCACAGTGAGAATTAACACGCCTACGCCACCAGCAAAGCCTATCCCTATGCTGCCCATTCTCGCACCGAGGTAAATGGCCCCGAGCACAATTATTATTTCTAGTATCATCATAGTGTGAACTTGTTAATTCCTGAGTATTTGACGGTATAGCAGGGATAACTGCTTTAGAGATTGTGATACTACTCTTTTGCTATTTTACGAATATAGACGTGGATCAATTTACTGAGTGGAAATAAAGCAGAGGCAGTTATCAGCAGAATTATTAAGCAGTATATCGTTAAAAAATGGCCTCGAAATTACAATAAAAATGCCAATCAAATGATTGGCATTTAATGGAAGACAAATAGTTAACGCTTAAAAATAGTACCCAAAGTTAACATTGATACGATAATCCCAGCTGTCACCAATCTCAGGAAGACCAACGTGACCGTTGTCTAATGTCGAAGCATACATATTTTTGCCCGTGATAAAATCTATCATGGTATATGTCGGCCCTGACGATAACGCCACACCTGTGACATTTTGATAGCTATTGTCGTAATCGTCACTGTCTACGTCTGGTGTCACAAGTCCAAAGTCATTATATACTTTTACACTGCCCCAGCTAGTGGTAAACGTTTTTGCTATGTTGACACTGTAGGCCTGAGCTTTTGAGGCAATCTCGTACTGCCAGGCGTAAGCCGATACGGCAATTTTATTCTCATCAAGTGAGTCAGCTGCATCATACTCATACTGCATTGCCTGAAGTTGTAAGTTCCAACCGTTATAACTACTGTCTACATGCAGAGCAATTGCATAGCGATCGCCATTATTACCAGTGTTGCTATTGTAAATTTGTCCCACTTCAATCGAGCCACCGAGTACGGTTTTTCCGCCTTCGTATTCCATTGTGTAGGTTTGACGAGCATTTAACTGATTAGTTTCTTCGTTATAATATTCAGTGCCGTTAACCGTTCCAGTATACAAATCGGTTGAATAACGTTCATTGCGACTGGCACCATATTCAGCATTTTTATAAAACGCTAATTCAGTCCCCCATCCATTACTCGAATAAACGGTTTTAATACCCGCATCGTAATCGTCTTCAAAACCTAAATAATACGGTACGCCAAACCAAAAACTATTTGAGATGAACCCAGGATTACCAAAAGGGACCTGATTGATACCAAGTTGAATTTGCCATTCTGGCGAGTAGTCATAAAAAGCATAACCATATCGTAATGTTTCCCAGCCATCATAAAAACGATATTCAGATGCTAAACCCCAATCATCTAATTTACCATTAAATTTAATTGATGCCATTTCAAATGTTAAGTCTCCCGACTTATCTTTAGCGCTTTCACTGTATTCTTTATATGAATAATTAGCTCTTAATGTGCCTGATACATTTATGCCATCATCAGTATCTTGTGCGACTGAATAGTTTGCAACAAAACACAGTGACACCAAAGTTGATAATAAAGAAAGTTTAAATAATTTCATTATATATATTCCAATTTAATTGTTAGTATTAATGTATATAAACGATCGTTACCATTTCATTTTGGTTAAATCACATTGAATAACTTCATCTTTATGTGCGGGAGTACCAGGATTTTTAGCTGACTCACACAGTAATGTTGTACCGTAGTCATTACGTTTGTCGTCGGCATTACTTCTGGCCCAAACGGATACAATTGCACGCTCTTCAGGTTTTGCTTCACAGCTACCATCTACCTCAAATGCGTGAATGGTGTTTTGATGAAAATACATCAGTGGATCCATATCTGCACTGCCAGAAAGCCACATAGTGTGGCCATTATGTTGACCAGCATCAAACTGTACTTGTCGCATTGTGTCGTCTTGCTTTACGGTGGTGAGTAATGGTGAGTCTTCACGAACAGCAAAGCTTTTAAATTCATTAGCACATGCAGGTACTCGCATATTGTAATAAATTTCAGATATTGCATGGTTATGATAAGGGTAAAGCGTATCTACCGACTGAACTGTCATGCCAATTTCGGCACCCACTTTTTGATTATTAATTTCGTCAATGCGCAGTAATCCCCAATGGCCAAAGATTTCGGCGTAAGCATAACCACCACGTATATTGTTGTAATTTTTATCATTACGTTTACTTTCTTCGGCATACATTGGGAACCAACCCGCTGCAGCCCATAAGTTAGGTAAGGTGTTAGCACTGATGTCGGTAGGAAATGCTGAAGGCATTTTAATTTCGTTACCCGTAACCATTTTGGTAAAGTTTTTGGTAAATTCTTTACCGAGTTTACGGACATCTTTATTGGTGACTTTGGTGTCAAAGAAGGTATCGAATGTGGTGCGTTTAAGCCATTTGGCAACGGGGGACTTTTGCGCTAGCTCTCCACCTGGACTGTAAATCCAATCTACATCTTCGCGAGCACCAAAACACTTTTTCGCTTTGTTTGGATTATTAATCACCTGGTAAATGTTTTTAACAAGAAGCTTCATGTCGCGGCGATCCATGATGCACATATTCTTACCACCTTCGGTAGAATCATACATCGCTTGATCTGAATTTAAGCATGGACCATTTTCACTATTGGTTAATGCTACAGCGTAAGACTGTAAATATTGCAGTGTTTCATTCCACAGAATATCGACATATTGTTGATCAGTTTTAGAATAAGTTTGCTCGGCGCCTAAACAAGTAAACTCTGCATCATTAATATCGTTAGCATCTAAAAATGCAGGTAACTCATTTGCCATACTAGAACTAGACAACAACATCGCCACTAGTAATATATTATACTTCATACCATCCACCTCATTTTATTATTAGTAATTGAAATGGATTTTACTCGTGGAATTAATTCCAAAAACCAACTTAGTACATATTAATAACAAGTAACTCACATACCTCTAAGATCAATTAAATCTAGTTAGTTATTTAGTTATTTAGTTATTTAGTTATTTAGTTATTTAGTTATTTAGTTATTTAGTTATTTAGCAAGATAAAGACTACCGTTAAAATAATAAATATAAATTAGCATTAAAAATAAAGCCGCATATTAATATGCGGCTTTAAATGCTAATAAAGATTAAATTAACTTACCCTTTATGCTTATCAAACTTAAACGTATGACAGTTACTGCATAATGGCTCTTTTGTTTTATGTTCGCTATGACACTCTTGGCAAGGAACATCTTTACCATAGTGAAGGTTGTTATGTGGATTTTGCCACTTGTCTTCTTCACTTCTGGCGGTTTTCTTAGCTAACTCATCAACATCATGACACTGCAAACAGGCTTGATCCGATGGAAACTGCTTAATGCCATTGTCATGACAGGCTTTACAGTCTTTACCGATAACCTCTTTATGGTAGTCACGGATCTCTGCTGACTGTACTGATAAACTGGTTAATCCAAGTAGTACCAGCCCAAGTATAATATTAAAGTTTTTCATTAATGATTCCTCTTGTTCACTGGTCTAATTAAACTTTCATGATGCTGCGAGCGGCTGTCATACCCATCACCATACATTCTGGGATAGAACAACTGCCTAAACGGCTAACGCCATGAATACCACCACACACTTCGCCAGCGGCATAAAGTCCTGGAATAGACTGATCAGTCAAGCTATCTGTGACTTCGGCTTTAGTATTCACTTTTACGCCACCCTGGCAGTAATGTACTTTTGGCCATAAACGCACAACCGTAAATGGTGCTTCAATAATCTTGTTTTTAGCCAAGGTCATATCTTTACCAAATTGCTTATCTACACCGCTATTAACATAGCCGTTATATTCTGCGATCTGCTCTTTTAACGCTTTGAGTGGCACGCTGAAGTGTTTAGCCAACTCTTCTACAGATTCAAATTTCCAACCGACATTGTACTTAATGACTTTTTCGGTATTTGGATGGGCTTTAGAATCTTTAAAGCTGGAGATCAAAATCGGCGGTACAGGATTACCTTTCTCATCACGGTTACTTAATTCAGCATCAGCACGGATTTTACGGTCGGCAATTTCATTCATAAAACGCTTACCGGTGGTACGGCTAACCGCAATTGAATGAGGCATGTTGAAAATGGAATAGTTAGACACATAACCAAAGCCACCTTCATCAGGAGAAGCCCAAGGACCTGATTGAATATGAGCTAAATGCACAGGAATAGCACCTAAACGGAACATTTCGAACATGCCCTCGCCTGTTGCACCTGGGGCGTTGGTACAACCAACATCTGCCGTTAGGGTTGGGTCTTGCGCCATACGTAGATTAACGTTTTGCGCAAAGCCACCAGTCGCCATAATCACACCTTTTTTGGCGCGAATATTTAAGACTTTACCTGGCTGGTCTTCACCGAAATGATAATTTTGACGCATTTTAACGCCGACAACTTCACCCTTTTGGCCGACTAAAAAGCCTTCGAATTTAGAACGATTGTGAGTGTTTACACCAATACGTTTACACTCTTTGTACAATGGTTGAGTGATACCTGCGCCACAGCTTACTGACGTTTGGTAAGTACGTGCAACCGAGTGACCACCTAACTGTTGTAAGTAAGGATGGTATTCAGAACCCGCATCTAAGGTCATTTGTAACGCTTCAACTGCATGCGATGCAACGTGGCGCAACAAAGCTTCATCGGCAATACCACGGCCTGAAGCCAATTGGTCATTAACCATTCGGTCTACCGAATCTTCAACACCTTCTTTCTTTTGCATTGGCGTACCAGGCGCTGCAAATAAGCCACCGTTAATCGCCGAGTTACCACCAAAGTAGGACATCTTTTCAAATATATGGACGTCTTTTGCACCATGTTTAGTCGCTTCAATTGCCGCTGCTAAACCTGCAAAGCCAGAACCAATAATAACGATTTCGACTTCTTTGTCCCATTTAACACCGTCAGCCTTTTCAGACACTGCCATTGCTGGTGCTACCATCGCTGCACCAGCAGCAATACCTAGACCTGCAATAAACTTACGGCGCCCTAATAGATCTATATTGCTCATAGGTTATCACCCCTTTTTATATTATTGACGCTTCATCATATCGTTGGAATCAATTCCAAAATGGGAACTAATAATAATGTTTGATGAAAATATCGGCGGATATCGACTAATCAATTGTAGGTAGGACTTTTAGGGGGATTTGTTACGGAACATCGATTTTGGAACACAGTCCAACTCATGAAGCATTGGGTGATAATATTTTATGCTGCTTAGTCGTTATCTCAATAAACGCTTTGAAAAAAGACCCTGTGCCATTATCGGTTAATCGTAACAGCACTTGTCACAACAGGTCATTAACATGCCATAAGCCGCCTTTGCGCTAGACGGCTTATGCATATTGGTTAACCGCTAATTATCTTCACACAAATTACGCCCTGCGGCATAACAGCTTGGTTGGCGAGGACATACTGCGCCACGAGAGCAAATTAAGCGCGCTTCGCTTTTAATCCCGCGTTCAATCCAATTAATATTGAGGATTTTCGCCACGCTGGTGAGGTCTTTTTTAATGTGTTGAGGAATAACAATTGAGCCACCGTTACCAGCGCAAGCTTGTTTTAAATCGTTGGCAATAGATTGCGCGTCTTTGCCTTGCGCCTCAATTGCTGGATTTAAATCGATACCGGCACATAACACATGCGGGTTACCCGCTGAGTCATCGACCTTGACCGACTCACAACAGTAAATTCGCGGTTCATTGCCAACATTTAAAATCGATATTTGCGCCGATGTGCCTTCAACCGGTTCGCTGATCATTCTAAATACAGCCCAGTGCTGACACGGATCTTCCACTAGGCGCATATTGCCCCAAGGCAGTGGAATACCATTGCCTCGATACACCGCTTTAAGCTTACCTGGTGCATAAGCATCAAAGTAATGCCAGTGCGGGTAAGGCGATACCACAGTCATGCGGCGCATGGCCACTGAGGCAGAAACCTGCAATTGTTTATGCACGCTAATTTCATAGCCGTGACGGTCAAGTAATTGTCGATACGGCACTTTAGGGCACAGTAACGCGCCGGCAAAAAAGCTTGATTCAAAATCACGCCACGCGTGCAAAATATCTTGCGCGTTTAAGGTATTTGACTGAGGCACAAGTGCATCATCAAAGTCATCACGGCGGCCCGACATCATCACACTCTTTAAGCCGTCTTTATTGTGCAACACGCAATGGCCGATGTGCACCGCCAAATCATACCTCAATCTACTGGGTCTGTTTTTCAACACGTTACTGATATAAATAGTGCCTGGCGGTTCAAAAAAAGAGGTAACTAATTGCTTAGAACTCAACCCCATTTCATTGATGACTTCTTTCGGAGCCCGGTCAATCCACTTGATTTTTAACCCCATACCTTTGGCGATATCGATAATATCTTCGGTGGCCAACGGCATGCGTTTTAAGCCCACTTCTTCGGCGGCACGTTCTAAATCTGGAAAGTGATTTTGATGATGCTCCTGGTGTGCGCGGATCAGCAAATGGGCAAATTGACGGCCACTGGTGCCGGTTTGCGACAGCATTTCAGGAATGGCAATTTGCAGAATGTCATTCGAAAATAAAAAACTTGGCTCCAGAGGCATGCCACTGATGCCACCTTTGTTACCTTTTTCGGGCGTAATAGCTTCATCTTCGGGCACGTCATCGAGAAACCAACCCACTTCTTTTTGGAAAACAACCGCAATCACCGCCAACATATCTGCACTCGGAACCCGTTTTCCGCGTTCAATCATCGACAAATATGACACAGATGGCGAATTGCTCGAGTCAACACGTACACAACGTGCCGACAAGTCTTCCATTGTTAAGTTGTTGCGTTTACGCAAGTTTCTTATCTTTGTGCCCAAAAAATGGGTCTTTCGCATTAAGCTTTTTTCATTTCTCATTTTGTATAATTCACACTGTAAAATTTTTATTGTGAAATTGTTTGTAAAAATAGCATAGACTAAAAATCAAGCTGCGAACAAGGCTTAATGATAAACAATAATTAAAATGGTTCTGTGACCTACAACAATACGAAGAGGAATAAGGCGATGAATATGTCTACTCAAGCAAGCTCTACAGCCACCCAAAACCTTAACCGCTTCATTGGTGAGCAATTTGTGGCGACCACTAACCAAAATGACCGCAGCACAAATGCAAAAGAATTTTTGGATGCGCAATTCCCATTAGCCGATGGCTCACATCAAGATGTGTCTAGTTATGTGGTTTACTACAATCACTTACTGGCTTTCTTAAAAGATGGCACCCAGTGTGGCTTACAAAATCCATGTCAATTTGTGGCGTTAACGGGTCACAAAAATGAACCGACTTCTGTGGTATTAAAAAACAACGATACCCATGTTGAAATTTGTTTTGACCGCCTAGGTAAGCTAGGTGCTAGTGACGACGCTAATATTGAAGATATTCAGGTGTCTATGCCAATTAAAAACTTACCAACACCTTACAAGCAGTGGATCAGCTTATTACACACTAGCTGCCAGCCTACTGAAGGCAACTGCAAGGTATTTACCGCTAAAGACGGTAGCGATTACGCACTACATCAGCGTTAATACATACTCGAAGTGATGCATTGTGGTAGCAATAGATATTCAACACAGTAAATAGTGACAATAAAATTGCGGCCATTAAACAAAAAAGGCTTCTCCCATTTAATCAATGTGAGAAGCCTTTTTGTTATGGTGTTAGTTGTACATTGATGACTTGGTGATTACGGCCAAAAAAAGCGTGATTGCTGCGCCACGTGATTTTCAGGCTCTACTGGTGTTGGATTTACCGCACTGTAAACTTGGCTCACACTAAATTGCAGTGTTTGCTGACTCGCATCATCGATTCGCTCATTGCGACGAGCGCTAACCGTAATGGGGTAATCTAATTGCTCACCGGGTTTTATCTGCACCACGGTATCGGTCACTATGGTAAACGTTGGCGCTTTATCACTGAGCACCGTAATCTTATACACCGCAGCTTGCTGGGTTTTATTGCGAATTTTAAGTTGATAACTGTTTTCGACAGTATCGATACCCACTTCACGGTACAAGGTTTGACGGTCGCGAATCACATTAAGCTGAATATCGCTCAATTGACTTAAATCGATAATAATTAACCCAATCATAATCAGTAAAGCACTGGCATACCCTAAAGCTTTTAACGAAAACAAACTGGCTTTGGGTTGGCCTTTCAACACGTTTTCGCTAGTAAAGCTGATTAAATTGGGTGCATAACCAAATTTGTCCATGGTTTGATTGCACGCATCAACACAGGCCCCACAGTTAATGCATTCGTATTGTAAGCCGTTACGAATATCAATGCCTGTTGGACAAACATCAACGCATAAATTGCAGTCAACACAGTCACCTAAATCTGTTTTTTGTGAGCGTTTACGCGGCCCTCTAGACTCGCCACGCGCAGCATCGTAACTTACCGTTTTGGTATTTGCATCAAACATCACCGCCTGAAAACGTGAATACGGACAACAATGCAAGCACATCATTTCACGCATCCAGCCGGCATTTAAATAAGTGCAAAGCGCAAAAAACCACACCCACGTACCGGTCCAAAAACCACTGCTTGCGCTAAAAATATCAATGTACAGTTCGCGCGCAGGCATAAAATAACTGATAAATCCGCAGCCCGTAAGCAACGCAAATACTATCCACAGCGCATGCTTAGTGACACGCTTACGCAATTTACTTAACGACCACGGCGCTTTGTCTAACGCTGCCCGGTGATGATGGTTACCCTCAACTTTTGCTTCAACCCACATGTAAATAAATGTCCAAGCGGTTTGCGGACACAAAAAACCGCACCATACTCGGCCCCAATACACGGTCACAAAAAACAGCGCAAAGGCGGCCGCCATAAAAAACCATGCTAATACGGTAAAGTCTTGTGGCCATAAGGTGAGATTAAAGAAAAAGAATTGTTGCTCAGTAACATCAAACAGAATCGCTTGGCGCCCCTGGTAATTAATAAATGGCAGCAGAAAAAATACCGCGATTAATAGGGTACTACTGTACTGACGTAATCGTTGAAATATTCCCTTTTGCTCACGCACATGAATTTTAGTCGACGGCGTGGCAATTTGAACCACCGGAATACGTTGCGACGTGCGGATGTTGGCACTCGGCTCGGCCACTGGCGCGGTGTGATTTGATGAGTTGGGCATAACTGGTTTCCTATAACACGATACTGCCTTGCTATAGCAAAGACTGCGCCAACTACAAATTAAACATAACCATATGATTTAAATTGTTTTTAAATAAACCTCGTTCGTAATGAGTCACGATATAACGCGTAAATGGCGATATATCGCGACTCACTGTAAAACTTAAAGAGCGCGTTATTGAGATAATGAGTGAGATAGATGTAAATAGTTGCTGGATAATAAGTGAATCACTTAGCGTGTGATGGCGAGTTTTTTCATGCGCGAACGTAATGTGCTAGCAGGCATATCGAGCATGGCTGCAGCGCCTTGAGGCCCTGAAATACGCCAATGGGTAGCATTTAACACCGCAACAATGTGAGCCGCTTCTGCTTGGGCCATCGTTAAAGTGCTGGTTGCTAGCGGTGACGCCACAACTGCGGGTAAGGTATTAAATGACAATTGGCCATTAGGCGACAAAATAATTTCTCGCTCAATCAAGTTTTGCAGTTCTCGTACATTACCGGGCCAGCTGTACTGTTGTAAGTTTTTTAATCCTTTGGTACTGACTTTAGTGATTTTTTTGCCTAATTTTTTACCCAATGACGCAGCTAAATCGCTCACCAATTGTGGAATATCTTCACGGCGATCTCGTAGCGGCGGTACGGTGATTGGAAATACATTTAAGCGATAATATAAATCCATTCGAAACAAACCCTGCTCAACTCGAGCAGCTAAATCATGGTGAGTCGCGGCAATTAAACGGATGTTTACGCTAATGGTGTCGCTGCTGCCTACCCGCTCAAAACTGTGTTCTTGAATAACGCGTAACAGCTTTGATTGGGCAGATAAACTCAGCTCAGCAATTTCATCTAAAAATAATGTGCCATTATGCGCTAACTCAAACCGACCTTTACGTCTTGCTGTTGCACCGGTAAATGCGCCTTTTTCATGACCAAACAGCTCGCTTTCTAATAATGCACTGGAAAAAGCCGCACAGTTGACGCTCACCATGGGTTGATCTTTTCGATGACTCAAGCGATGCAAACTACGGGCAACTAATTCTTTACCTGTGCCATTTTCACCGCAAATCAAAACGGTACTGTCAGTATTGGCCACGAGGTTAATCTGTTGCACTAATTGTTTAATCGGTTGGCTGTTGCCTGACAACCCTAGCGCACCTTGTTGGCCTTGCAGTTCAGTCAGTAAATATTGGTTTTCTGATGCGAGGCGTTCAGACAATGCCTGCACTTGCGCTAACGCTTGCCTAAGGGAATGTTCTGTATGTTTTTGCATACTAACATCACGAAATATCGCGATAACGCCCACGAGTTTGTGTTGATGATAAACTGGCGTTGAGCTGTAATACACCGGAAAGCTGCTGCCGTCTTTACGCCAAAAAACATCATCAGAAACTTGCCGCGGTATCGCGTCATGCAAGGTGCGATAAATGGGGCAATCGTGCTGTGGATAATGAGTCCCATCAGCATGGCTGTGATGATGACAATCGTGGATATTTTTGCCGATCAACTCTTCATTTTTCCAGCCAGTCATTTGCTCAGCGGCGGGGTTAATAAATACCGCATTTCCGTCTAAGTCAAAACCGTATACGCCTTCAGTCATGGCATTCAACAATAAGGTGTTTTCAGGTAAAAAATGGTTAGCTGTTACGATTAAATCGGTATCTGAATGAGCCATTTTCGCCACATCTGTTGCAAATCATGGTACCAGTATAACCAGGTCACGAAATATCGCGACTTAATACTCACCTCTGTATGAGATTTATGCCTTTAGCACTCAATTTACTTAACCATTACGCACGACCTTTTCGATATATAAGCTAAACTGATAGAAACACGGGCTTTATTGTTATAGTGTTGCTTATAATCAATCGGTTACAAACATTTATGTGATTAGTGAGTATCGTCCGAAATAAGCGTCCCTAACCCTGATAGGGATGACGTATTTATCAATGTTGTGGGTTATGATGGACAATGCTTACCGGGTTAACTTTTATGTTACATGCATACCAAGAAGGCGAATAAAAACCAATGACTCGACTCACTTACTGTTTATTGTGTTTATCTTATTTAGTGTGTTCCTCGCTAAGTGCAGCCTCTTTAACGGTAACTATCACCGATACTCAGGGCGTCGCATTAGGTGATGCCGTTGTCGAATTAACCCCCATCACGGCAACAGAGTTACCACCCACAACGCCGCAGCATTATGAAATGCGCCAACAAGATCGTATTTTTTCACCGTTTGTCCTTGCTGTACCTCAAGGTGCTCAAGTCGATTTCCCTAACTTAGACCGCACTCGCCATCATGTTTATTCTTTTTCTGAAGCCAAGCAATTTGAATTAAAGCTGTATGTTGGCAAAACTGAGTCGCCAATTTTATTTGATCAGCCAGGTTTAGTGGCCATTGGCTGTAATATTCACGACTATATGCAAGCCTTTATTTATGTAGCAAAAAGCCCTTATTTTGCGTCAAGCGATGACAAGGGATTGGCCAACATTACCGATTTACCGGCTGGCGAATATAGCGTGACGCTTTGGCACCCTTGGCAACAAGCAGAAACGGCCCCGACGACAATGATGATTAATAAAGAGATTGATGCTGTTACATTAACATTGGATGTTGATAGACAAGATAAGCCTTCTTCACCGCCTGGCGGCTTTGGTGTTAACCTCAATGCAAGTTCACACGTAGGACAACATGCCAAATAGTTTCCGTAGCCGGCTGATTATTGCTTTTTTACTCATATTAACGCTAATGCAGTTAACCACAGCGCTGTTTGTGCTGACCGCAACGCAACGAGACTACCGCCAACAACAAGCTCAAAACCTCAATATTGGTTCAAATATTTTTGTTGAAATGTTGTCAAATCGAAGCGACCAGCTCAGTCAGAGTTTATCATTATTGAGCGCTGACTTTGGCTTTAAACGCGCGGTGGCTACGGGGGAGCAAGACACCATATCATCGGTGTTAGCTAATCACGGTCGACGGATTAATGCCAATGCGGTCATATTATTGTCGCCAAAAGGCACATTACTGTCATCAAGTTTGCCAGGGCTTACGCCAGAAAATATCGATGACCTATTTGCTTTAACCCAAAATCGTTCAAACAGTGTCGATATCTTTAATGTTGACCACAGTAGCTACCAATTTGTGTTACAACCCGTAAAAGCACCCACATTAATTGCTTGGGTGGGCATGGGGTTTACCATGGATAAAGCGGTAGCTGACCAGGCCAAGACCATTACGGGCATTGATATTAGCTTTATTAACCAGTCAGGTAGAGTCGATATCGTGTCAACGTTGCCCGAAGGTTTACAGCAACAAGTGTTGGCAAACATCACCCAAATAGCACAAAACGTGGATAACTTTAGCGACACGGTTGTCAGCGAGTATTTATCCACTACGATTGCCCTTGATAAAAACAGTGGCCACCAGTGGGCGGTGTTACACCAGTCAAATGAAAAATGGCAACAAAGTTACGATGCGCTGCGTAACAATATGCTGGTGATATTTGCGATCACCTGTTTATTGGCATTCTTAATAGCCGCCTGGTTTGCAGGCGGGCTCACCCAGCCTATTTACGCCCTGGTTAACTTTGCCCGAAAAGTCGGTCAAGGTGAAAATCCGCAACCCATTATGGGTGCGCCAGCAGAACTGCAAGTGTTAGCCAATACCTTGTCGGTAATGCGGGAGAATATTGAGTCGCGCGAACACGATTTAGTCTATCAATCACAACATGACAACTTAACCGGTTTGTATAACCGTGTTGCGGCGAAACAACAACTCGGCCAGCTTTTAATGCAAATGCATGGCTGCATCGCGATGATAGACATTAAAAACTTTCGACATTTAAATAATATTATCGGCTTTGCGAATGCCGACAATTTACTCATGCTGTTTGCCAGTCGCTTAGAAAGCTTATCGCCAACGACTGCATTAATATCCCGTTTAGATGGAGACTCATTTTTATTGTTATTTCAACCCGGTATTAGCCGTGAACAACTCGACATTTATTTACAGCAACTGACTAAGCCTTATGATATTGAAGGCTCTAAAATCAGCGTGAATGTGCGTGTTGGATTGGTTGAGTTAAGTGATGACTATGACCACACTGATATCGACAAGTTAATTCGCCACGCAGAAATAGCATTAAATCAAGCCCGTATTGAATCGTTAGCCATTGCCACTTATTTGCAAGGCGAGGATGAGCGTTATCTGCGCGAGTTAATGATTATTCGCGATTTACCGATTGCCATTAGTCAGGGGCAACTGCATTTGGTATTTCAACCTAAAGTGGATATTCACAGCAATCGCTGCGATAGCGCCGAGACATTAATTCGTTGGCAGCATCCGCAACTCGGGTTTATTCCGCCAGATGAATTTATTCGTTTAGCTGAAAACTCGGGCAATATTTCGATGATCAGTGACTGGGTGCTTAACGCCACAGTGAAACAATTAGCCCAATGGAAAACTCAGGGAATTGAGCTAAAAGTTGCGATTAACTTATCGGCTCACGATCTCACTAATGCCCAACTGCCTCAAGATATTAAACAGCTGTTAGCTGATCATGATTTACCGATTGAAGCACTGTCGATAGAGGTTACCGAAGGCGCGGTGATGAAGGACGCTCAAACGGTTATCGCGGTATTGCAGCAATTTAAAGGTATTGGCATCGCCATCGCCATTGATGACTTTGGTACCGGGCATTCGTCACTGGCCTATTTAAAGCTGTTACCCGTAAATGAAGTTAAAATTGATCGCAGCTTTATTAAAGATATTCATACAGATGCCACAGATTTAATGATTGTCGACACCAGTATTCGGCTCATTAAAGGGCTTAATTTGTCTGTGGTTGCTGAAGGGGTTGAGTCAACAGAAGGTATCGACATTTTACGTCGACTCGATTGCGATATCGTACAAGGTTATGTGTATTCAAAACCGCTTAAAGCGGATGATTTTGCAATATGGTTTAGCCAATTTAATCAGGCCGATCTGGCCGCTAAACTCAAAGATACGGTGAGTTAATGTTTCGAAATATATTCATCATCAGCCTATTTATTGTGGCGGGTATAAGCCTGCCAGCACATGCCGATACGAGCAAAGTGATTGCCACTGGTGGTGCCACTACCATTGAAGGTACGGCGGGCGGCGGAATTGTGCCATGGGCAGTCATAAATGGTTATGCCAGCTCAGACCAATGGTCAGTAACCGCAATGAATACCCAGGTTTCAGTTGATGATTTTACTTTACATGCCGTTGGGGCATCGCTGAGTATCAATAATCGATTCGAGTTAAGTTTAGCTAAACAGACTTTCGATCTCGACACTATGGGCGGCAAGCTTGGCCAAGATATTGTTGGCGTTAAATACAAACTTGCAGGCGAATTACTTTACAGTAATCTGCCGCAAATAAGCGTAGGCATGCAATACAAACGCGTTGATGACTATGCCATTCCACAAGCGGTGGGAGCACGCAATGATTGGGGGCTAGATGTGTATCTTGCGGCCAGTAAAGTGTATTTTGATGCTATTGCCGGTCGCAACCTAGTAACTAATTTAACCCTCAGAGCTACCAAGGCTAATCAAACCGGATTACTGGGTTTTGGCACCGCGACAGACAACAATTATCACCTGCAAGCAGAAGCTTCTATTGCGTTACTGTTATCCGACAGCTTTGCTGTGGGTTATGAATACAAACAAAAACCCGATCAACTCGGCTTTGCCAAGGAAGATGACTGGCAGGATATCTTTGCTGCCTGGTTTATCAATAAACATGTGTCTCTTGTAGGTGCATATGTCGACTTGGGTAGTATTGCGGGTTTTGAGCAACAAAAAGGCTGGTATTTATCGATTGAGGGGACATTGTAATGCTCACTGCTAAGCACTATTTCATCAGCTTATTCGTTGGCTTACTGCTAGTCGGTTCAGGCTGCGCTAATCAACCGACAACCTTGTATCAACAGTTGGGCGGTAATGCTGGCATTAGCCTAATTACTGATGATTTTTTGGTAAACCTGTCACAAGATAAACGCATAGTGCATCACTTTGCTCAAACTGACATTGAGATATTTCGCCAACGTTTAATTGAGCATTTATGTGTTGTGAGCGGTGGAGGCTGTGAGTATCAAGGAGCATCTATGTTTGATGCGCATATTGGTTTACACATTAGCCAGGCGGATTTTGATGCCGTTGTCGGTCATTTGATTAACGCATTAACACAACAAAACGTGTCTATTGGTACACGTAATGCGTTACTGGCTAAGCTCGCCCCCATGTATCAAGACATTACCTATCATTAAATAGGCCGTCAAAGAAGTTATCCATCGCAGCACTCACTGACTGCGATGTCATTTTGCCTTAATAAAATGGCGTTGGGTCGACTTCTAGCGTCCCTGGTGATACACCACGTTCGATATTCAGCTCTGCTTTATGTAAATCAACCATAGTCACTTCGGTATAGCGTTTATGCTTTAACGAATAAAAGCATTTTACAATAGGATGTAAAGCATCACGTCCTTTTGAGTCCCATACAATACCCACGCGTTCATCAGACAGTTGCACAAGCGAACCCACTGGGTAAATGCCCACACAGCGGATAAACTCATAAACCAGTTTTTGGTCTAAATGAAACGGCGTCAAACTGAGCAAAATTTTAAATGCTGCCGCCGGACTCATGGCTTCTTTGTAACAGCGAGTTGCGGTTAGCGCATCGAAAATATCAACAATACAGCTCATGCGACCATGTTGAGGAATTTGGTCTTCGGTGAGTCCATGAGGATAGCCTTTGCCGTCAAGCTTTTCATGATGCATTAAGCACACATCTTTACTCACTTGCGACAATCCTTCGGTCTCGCGCATAATTTCAGCAGCATACACTTGATGCAACTTCATGTGCTCAAACTCTTCCGGAGTTAGCCTTCCAGGTTTATGCAGCACTTCATTATCGACTTTGATTTTGCCGATATCATGTAAAATACCGCCCACAGCCATTTGCTTAAGCAATTCACGCTCAAGCCCTAGGTGCTTGCCAAAAGTAACCAGTAAGAATGCGACGTTAATTGAGTGTTCAAGAAGGTAGGCATCTTTTGTGCGCAATGCTGAGATACATTTAAACGCGTCGGCATCATCCATCACCGACTCAATCATTTTGTCGGCAACGTCTTCAAATTGACCCACTTCGATAGGTTTACCCTCGAAAGTTTCAGACATCACTTTTTTGATCAAACCTTTGGCTTCGGCAAGTAACTTTTTAGCTTGTGCCTGTTGACCATCACGAGTCACCGTTGCTTTACGTGCCAATGGATTAGCGGGTGCGTTAGCGCGGTCACCTTTTTTTAATCCGCAGGTATCTGACGAGCGATCAACATCGACCCACACCACTGCGATATTGTTCTTTTTGAGCTTAACAATTGCGTCACGATGCTTTATTTGGCCAGGATTGCGAATATCGACTTTGCTTTGTTGACGATCGATAGCGGTAACAAACATGCCAAGGGCAAGTCTATCAACAGGGATCTTAATGACATTGCTTGATTCAACTGAATCGCCCATGCACACGTACTCCGGGAAGAAAACTTAATAATGAGACTTAGCTCACAGATTGAGCGCTACTATTTTGAACTACTTTACGCCACTATTCTATCGATTTTAGTCAGTATAGTCTTTTGGTCACGGTATTATTGTGACTTATGTTTATACATGACTCATCGAAATAAACAATTCTTATGTTAATTGTTAGCTGTCGATTTTAACAAACAAGTTATCACCACCTCGTTAATAGTAAGCGCTTACAAAGTTAGGTAAGTGTTTTTCATAACGGCATAACATAATATGCCGCTTTCAAACTGTCTAAATGATTATATTAGTAATTCAGATCACACGATTTAACCTTGCTAATTGACAGTGTTTAATCGCTTTATTACCTTAGCTCTGTAGTGTTTATACGTGAGGTATTTCTTTTTGGGCCACTCCTTTTCATCACAATTTAATGAACTGATTACTAAGCTTAACCAGCTGAGTAAAGTGCCTGCGCGTGAATCTATTATCCAATTGTCGGTAGATGCTCCTGCATTACCCTTACTTTCCTGGTTAGCTGCTCAAAATCAATTCCCGAAAATTTATTGGCACGGTAGAGATCGAGATGAAGATGTCGCTGCAATTGGTGCCTGTAAAAGCTTCTTTTTTGAAGACCAAGTCGACGACAATGTCTTGGCACAGATTTATCAGCAACAACGTAATAAAACCAATCAGCAAGACATTCGCTATTATGGTGGCCTTGCCTTTGACCGCACAGTAGAAAGTTGGCCTGAGTTTGGCCGCGCACATTTTGTGTTGCCTAGAATTGAATTACGCCGAACCGGCAATACACTCAGAATACTGGTTAACCTCAATTTTGAGGGCACCGACGCTCAACAAGAAATTCAAGCTGCATTGACTGCCATTGCGCAAGTGAATAAACCGCAACCTTTGCCGCCGCCGCACAAAATGACTTTAATGGGGCGCAGTGATTTACCCCGTTATGAACGCTGGAAAGAGCTCGTTGAGCAAGTCACTCAAGAAAAGTTTAATCGCACCACACCTAAAGTGGTGTTGTCACGGCATACTCAAATTGATGTCAGTGATGATATCGATCCGTGGACAGTATTAGCATGTTGGCAAGGCAGAAACCCCAACAGTTTTCAGTTTGGTTTTCAATTTAGTCCGCAACGAGCCTTTATTTCATGTTCGCCTGAGCGTTTATATTTGCGCCGCCAACAAGAGCTATTTACCGAAGCATTGGCAGGTACGACTGTGCGTGGGCTTAACCCAGATGAAGACAATCTGCTGGCGCAAGCTTTATTAGATGATATTAAAAACAGCCATGAAAATCAGCTAGTAAGACAACATATTGTCGATGTGTTAACACCACTAAGCCAATACCTTGGGGCTGATGAACACCCTAAAATTTTTAAATTAAATCATATTCAGCACTTACATCGCTCAATTAGGGCTCAATTACAACCCGGCGTCAGTGACTTTGAATTATTGCGCGCATTACACCCTACGCCTGCGGTTGGAGGATTACCGCGTGAAGCCGCATTGAGCTTTATTCGTCAACGTGAAGGATATGTCAGAGGCTGGTACGCTGGAGCTTGTGGCTATTTTAATCGCAATGAATCTGAATTTTCGGTGGCAATCCGTAGCGCATTAATTGAACCACGTAGAATCAATTTATTTGCAGGAGCTGGGATTGTCGCAGGCTCAGACCCGTTGGCAGAATGGCAAGAATTAGAAAATAAATTAGCCACTGTGCTGTCTATTTTAATCGACTTTTAACCGCGCTTAAATCTTTCGCTTGAATATTACCCATGCTATTATCCCGCCCCCGTGTTTGCAGCCCTTTTTCCGCTTAAGTTAACCAGGCTAAAAAGCGCTAAGTAGCAACACAACCATAATGATAATATTCTCTGTAGTAGTCATTTATGAAACCGCTTTATAGCGATATGTCGCTAAACTGACATACATAAATACTGTTAACCGTATCAATAGCGGGTTCCCTCACCCCGCGCTAACCCAATTAAAAAGGCCACAATATGTTGCAGTTATCCCAGGCGAAATATCGCCGAGCACTGATGCTATTAGTCAGTTTTCACATCTTAATTATTTGCGCAAGTAACTACCTTGTTCAATTACCTTTTCAGCTGTTTAGCTACCACACCACGTGGGGCGCATTTAGCTTTCCCTTTGTGTATTTAGCCACTGACTTAACCGTGAGAATTTTTGGTCAGCAAGCTGCCAGAAATATTATTCTCAAAGCCATGATCCCTGCATTATTGGTGTCATATTTGGTGGGCGTGTTATTTCATCAAGGTCAGCTACAAGCATTTTCAGCGTTAGCAGAATGGAACAGCTTTGTATTCAGAATTGCCTTTGCCAGCTTTGTAGCGTATCTGATTGGCCAGTTGATGGACATTACGGTATTTGCTAAGTTACGCCGAGCAAAAGCATGGTGGGTTGCTCCTGCGGCATCGACCTTAATCGGTAATCTAGTCGATACGTTAGTCTTCTTTAGTGTGGCTTTCTACGCATCTAGCGACACGTTTATGGCTACCCATTGGCCCGAAATCGCTACGGTAGATTATGGCTTTAAATTAATCGTCAGTTTAGGCTTATTCTTACCAGCATATGGCGTGTTACTCAAAGTGCTTCAAGACAAGATTTTGTTCGACAGCCCTATCAATAACGAAAACGTCATTATTGAAGCGAATAAATAATCTGAACTCGAAATAGTCATACATCAAGCTTAGTCGTCGTGATTGCTAAGCTTGATGGTTAAATCCCACCCCATCAATTCACATCAAAGCTCAAAGTTCAAAGTTCAAAGTTCAAATTAGTCTACGCGATGCAAACTAGACATTGAACATGAGTAAACAGCCCTCTACTAAAACATCACCCAAACATCGATTCGATTAACGAGATGTCCCCATAATTAAGGCTATTGATTCTGTTAATGATGACAATGTAAAGATGATCATTTTATCGTTTAATGACTTGCAAACACAAATGAGAATGATTACTATTAATGTGCGTTCCAAAACTCAGTTTACTCAATAGAGACTTCATCACCTTTAAACAGTCTACTGAGTTCGCAAGCACGACATTGCTCACACACTCTTTGTGGCCGGGAATTATTCCCGGCTTTTTTTTGCCTGTTTTTTAGCATTTATATTATATTTTATCGCCAAACTGTAAACCATCGTATGGTCCAAGTTGTTGATCATCTTTTGCTTTATGATACAAACCAATCGTAAAGACGGTACCGACATCAAGTGTTGATTTAACTTCAATGGTACCGCCAAGACGTTTAATAATGCCATAACTTAATGATAAACCTAAGCCTGTACCGTCTTTACGGGTGGTATAAAATGGATCGAATATGCGGCTTAAATCCTCTTTCGAAATACCAACGCCCTCATCTTCAACTTCAATTTTCACCCCAATACTCTGGCCATCCTCAATCCAATCATACGCTCTCACCCAAATGCGACCATTAACCTTAATAGCGTGGGCCGCATTAACCATTAAATTGATCAACACTTGCAATAGTTGTGGTCGATTAACCTCTACCAGTGTGCTGGCGGTTAATTCTTTCACCAGTTCCACTTTTTGCTGCTCAATGGAGTGACGTGCCAATAACAGCACTTCTTCTACAATAGGCGTAATCGCTTGAGACTCTATTGGTGCATTAAATTCCCCTGGGCGACTGTATTGTAATAAGCTGCGGATAATCGTGGTGATGCGTCCTACCTGCTGAATAACTAACTCAATTTCTTCTTCGACGACTTTTGCACCATCGCCAAGCTCATATTTTAATAGCTCCATATTGCCCAAAATCACCGCGGTGGGATTATTGATTTCATGAGCGATGCCGGCAATCAACTCACCTAATGCGCTGAGTTTTTCATTGGTAACCAATTGCTGGCGAGTGGCATGTAATAAGGCGACGTTTCGTTCAAGCTCTTCTGTTTTATCCTGTAAGCTGCGAGTTCGTTGTTCAACTTTGATTTCGAGTTGCTCTGCTGCAGCTTGAATTTGTGTATTGCGTCGCTGTAATTGGTCGAGCATACGATCAAACTGCTCTGCTAATTGTGCTAATTCGTTATCGCTGGTTAAGTCCAGTTTACCAATGCGGATATTGCGCCCCGATTGCACAGCGGTCACAACCTGGTGAATATATTCAATGGGCTGCAATAAACTATTTGCGCCGCGATACACCAAAAAGCCAGACAGAAATAACACGATCACCAAAATGGTGCCGAGCTCAATAATGTTTAATAAGTAGTTATGTAAAAATGGCGCTTCAGAAAATCCGGCGTAAACCATGCCGACACGTTTACCGCGAATATCATACAAGGGTGAATAGCCCGATATATACCATTCGTTCAATACAAAGGCTCGGTTAATCCAGTTTTCGCCTTCGATTAACACTTGCTGATACACTTCGTCTGATACTAAAGTGCCAATGGCTCTATTTTGTTTGCTCAGATCACTTGGAAACTGTTCGAAAGGCACATTGGTACTAATACGGATATTATCTAAAAATAGTGTCACGGTGCCAATTGAGCGCTCAGGTAACGTCCCCTCACCATAAACCAAGTCCCGAATATGGTCGACAATCAACGTGTTACGATTAAGCAGCACACCACCATCAATATACCAAAACACATTACCAGACCGGTCGGCTACAGGCATTAGTGTGCGACTTAATAACCCGCGACTTTCCGATTTTTTAGGCGGTTCTGCCGCATGCCTAGTGGCAACAAGCTCAATTTCAGCTTGCTCTGCAAGGGCCAAATTGATCCGCGCGAGTCGAGTGCCGGGCAAAACCATTAGTCCTGATATTGCATGCTGTTGTGTTTGGTGCAGCATTATCCGTAAATCAGGATCGGCGGCGGCATCTGCAAGACTAATGAGACGTAAAAAGTCTAAGCCTAGCGTTTGTTGTTGCTGGGCCAATAAGATATTGAGTGCATTAATCGCGGCAGCATTAGGTTGAGAGTCACTGTGATTAAGCAACTGAAAAGCATGTTGAAAATCCCACGATCCGCTAATGGTACTAAGCTGATGTTGTTGTCGCTGCTGCACCTGTTCCAATGTATTCTCGGCTACAACGAGATCGGCTTTCACCTTCATAAACAATTGGTTGCCTGTATATATCACGTTCCAATAAATCGTGATAAAAACTAAGCTCACCAGGGTTAATAAGATCGGCAATAAGGTTAGAAATAAAATGCGATAGCGCACCTTTGACTGCATCTGTAGCCAACTAATGCCAAATACTCGAGTGAATAAACCCGATTTATTAACCACTACGGCGTTACTCCATCACAGTCATCGTCGTGATGAGCCCACTCTTTGTATTTACGGTCGAGAGTTTTACGTGACACCCCTAAATCTCGTGCTGCTGCTGACTTATTACCATTATGGGCATCAACGACCTGGGTAACATGTTGCTTTTCGACTTCTTTTAGAGGCCAATCAAGTGGGTAACCCATAGCTTCAGGTATCACAGTCACAACAGGCTTCTTCCAATATTCTGCGGGGGGTTTTCCCAATAAAATGCAACGTTCAATCATATTGCGTAACTCACGGATATTACCTGGCCAATCATATTGCTGAAGAACCTGCAGGTCTTCATGACTCCAAATAATATCTTTGATGCCCAGTTCTTGTGATAGCTGTAAGGTAAAGAAATGCGTTAATTCAACAACATCTTCAGGGCGAGAGCGCAAAGAAGGGATCACAATATTGAGTACATTTAGACGGTAAAATAAGTCTCGACGAAAACGTCCCGCTTCGACTTCATCAATCAATAAACGATTGGTTGCGGCAACCACTCGCACATCAATATCGATTTCTTTTTCACTGCCCACGGGTCTAATCGATCGCTCTTCGAGCACACGCAATAATGCAGTTTGCATGTTCATTGGCATTTCGCCAATTTCATCTAAAAAAATGGTCCCGCCAGAGGCATAACTAAACAGGCCTTCACGATTGCCTTTGGCACCCGTAAATGCTCCTGCTGTATGGCCAAATAACTCACTGGCCAATAATTCTGGTGCGATAGCGCCACAGTTAACAGGCACAAAAGCACCACTGCGGCCACTGAGTTGATGTAATTGCCTTGCAACGAGCTCTTTACCCGTGCCAGATTCTCCTTCAATCAATACCACTGCATTGGTGGGAGCAATACGTTCAATGACCTGTTTAACATCACGGATAGCTTCGCTGTTACCAATAATAGTTGATGACTGCCCATGGGCCAATTCGCGCCTTAGCATAAAGTTTTCGCGTTTTAACAAGCGTTTTTCAATGCAGCGATCAACTGCGGTCATCATTTGTTCAAGGTGAAATGGCTTCATAATAAAGTCAGAAGCACCTGCCCGTAACGCTTTAATCGCCACATCCATATCGGCATAACCCGTCATAAAAATAATGTCCGATTGTCTCTCGCGATCGTTTAATGCTTCATGCCACTCAATGCCAGAACGATCAGGGAGTCTAATGTCGACAATGAGTAAATCAAAATGACCTTGGCTACGGAGCGTTTCTGCTTGAGCGATGGTGGATGCGGTTTCAACTAGGGCGAATTTTTTGGCTAAGGCTTTCATCAAAAAACTGCGCATGCCTGGCTCGTCATCTACGATTAATACCGACATTGTGGTTTGGGCTGCAGGGGTAATCTGTTCGTCTGGACTCATAAATGGACTCTTATTAGGACATTTTGACACGCTTTGAACTTACTCTACCATTGAATCGAAATGACAGGGTCACTATGAACCACAGAAAAGTGATCGTGGGACAATTTGTCTATCATAATTACTTCAAGCTTGGGATCAAGTTCACAATTTCGATTTCAGGCGTGAACTGTATTTGCATTAAAATCATTTGGCATTTAACTTGCTTATGGCTTTGGTAATTAAGAAAAAAATCTGGTCATTAATACTACAAGGAATGGAAATGTTAAAACTTAAAGCAAGTGTCAGCATGTTATTAGCCGCAGCGGTTTTTAGTGGCGCAATGTTCAGCCCAATCGCGTTAGCAGGTGAAGTGATTAAA
Organism: Shewanella sp. MF05956; assembly: GCF_059758055.1. Classification (NCBI taxonomy): domain Bacteria; kingdom Pseudomonadati; phylum Pseudomonadota; class Gammaproteobacteria; order Alteromonadales; family Shewanellaceae; genus Shewanella; species Shewanella sp. MF05956. Next base: position 114,142 of record NZ_JCAYNV010000010.1, read on the forward strand.
CTCGCCACAACAACCAGTACTGAAAACTCTGGCTTATTAGGGGCTATTTTACCTAAGTTTGAAGCTGAATCTGGCTACAGCGTACAAGTTATTGCGACAGGGACAGGTCAGGCATTAAAGCTAGGCAGCCAGGGTGATGTTGATGTAGTAATGACCCACGCGCCAGAAGCTGAAGCTAAATTTGTTGCCGATGGTTATGGTGTTGAGCCCCGCGGTATTATGGAAAACGATTTTATTATTCTTGGGCCTAAAGATGATCCCGCAGCGGCAAAATCAAGCAAAGATGCAACGGAAGCATTTAGTAAAATTGCGGCTAAACCAAGTCAGTTTATCTCTCGTGGGGATAACTCAGGCACCCACATGAAGGAGCTTGAAATTTGGCAAGCTGCTGGCGTAACACCTGACTTTGCCGGTTATACTTCAGTAGGCCAAGGCATGGGTAAAACCTTGTTAATGGCAAATGAATTACAAGCTTATACGTTAGCAGACCGTGGTACTTTTATTGCTTATAAAGCTAAACTTGATTTAACCATTAGTTTTGAAGGCGGCGCAGCATTAGCCAACCCTTACCAAGTCATATTAATTAACGCAGAAAAGTATCCAGATCTTAATCATAAAGGTGCAAAAGCGTTCAGTGATTGGCTAATTAGCCCAGCGACACAAACTATGATTAATGAATTCACAGTGCAAGGAGAGCAATTGTTCAAGGCAACATATAAAAAATGAGTGACGGCTGGTTAGCCCTATTGCAGCAAGCATTTAGCTTGCTGCTCTCTTTTGACCCAGATGTTTGGGCGATTATTAATATCTCTTTTTCGGTGTCCTTTGCGGCGCTGCTGATCACGATTATTCCATCGATTATCTTAGGGTTTATTCTGGCATTCAGCCATTTTCGTGGCCGCTGGGTGGTAACCAACCTCATTCAAACTTTGCAATCGATTCCAACGGTTGTCATTGGGCTATTGGTTTATTTATTGCTGACTCGCCAAGGGGTGCTAGGTGATTTAAAGTGGTTGTTTACCCAACAAGGTATGATTTTAGGACAAATGTTAATTTGCGCACCGGTGATGGTTGCACTTTCACAGGCGGCGTTTTCGAGCGTAGATCGTCGCGCCTGGGAAACATCACGTACGCTAGGTGCATCATGGTTACGCGCGGTATGGACATTATGTCGAGAACTGCGAGTACCACTGCTTTTGGCCATTATTGCCGCCTTTAGTCGCATTCTTACTGAGGTTGGCTGTTCAATGATGGTGGGAGGGAACATTATGAATGTCACACGCAATATTCCTACCGCTATCGCACTGGAGACCAGTAAGGGTGATTTTGCTCAAGCCATTGCATTAGGATTAGTATTATTAATTTTAGCCTTGGTACTAAACTTCATCTTAGGTTCATTGCGAGGTAAAGCCCTCCCAAGGAGTCATTAAGATGGCCTTATTAAATAGCTTATCCACCAGCAATCCGGTACAGATCCATGCTCAGAATGTGCTGATGAAGTTTCAAAAAAACACCTTGTTTAGCGTGGATAAACTGAATTTTAAACAAGGCGATGTGATCTATTTGCAGGGCGATAATGGCTCTGGAAAATCAACCCTAATGAAAATTCTTGCGGGCTTGATTAAGCCAACCGAAGGCGTGGTTTTGGGACATGGCTTTACGCCTAAACCCTGGTGGCAGGCAGACAGCTTATTAGGCAAAGCGGTGTATTTACATCAACACCCTTATTTGTTTGATGGGTCAGTAAAATACAATTTAACTTATGCACTAAATCAGTTGAAATTAACGCCAAGCGAGCGTAGCAGCAGAATTAAGCAAGCCATTAGTATGGCTCAACTGGACGACTTATTAACTCACCATGCCAGTGATTTATCTGGCGGCGAACGCCAACGACTTGCGATTGCCAGAGCGTGGATTACCCAACCCAAACTACTTATGCTCGATGAACCCATCTCCAATATGGACAAACATTCGCAACGTTTAGTGCTGGCGATGATAAATCAATTAAAACAAGACGGCACAGGCCTGTTAATCAGTAGCCACCAAACTTGCGGCCTCACAGCCCTATGCCAACAGCATTGGCATATTAAGCAACGTACCATTCATACCAGCATGCATGTTCCTACAGCAGAGACAGTGCATCAGACTAATACAACGGAATTACATTATGGCACCACAAATTGACGCAGTAATTTTAGCGGGCGGCATGGCAAGACGAATGGGCGGTAACGATAAAGGCTTAGTCGATCTTAACGGCCAAGCAATGATTTGCCATACTATTGACAAGCTCAGCAATCAGGTTGATCGCATTATGATTAATGCCAACCGCAACCAAACTCAATATGAACAATGGGGTTATCGCGTTTTTAGTGATCAAGACAGTGGCTACCTAGGTCCATTAGCTGGCATGGTCACGGCGTTAAAACAAACTCAAGCAGAGTATTTATTGGTGGTGCCTTGTGATTGCCCGATGCTACCAGACGATTTAGCATCGCGATTATTAGCCGCTCTTATCAAGCAAAATGCCGATATTGCTGTTGCGAGCGATGGTGAACGTGAACAGCCGGTCGTGCTCTTGCTTAAACCCTATTTAGCCGAGTCTATGCAGGCGTTTTTGGATGCCGGTGAGCGCAAAATTGATTTTTGGTATCGCCAACATCAAGTGGCAGTAGAGAGCTTTGCCGATCAGCCCAATGCTTTTGTTAACGTCAATACACCAGAACAAAAACAGCAACTCGCCCAGCAAATTGCCAAGTAATTTATTAAGAGGTCCACGATGACTGTAGTCTTTAGTAATCCATTACCTATTCCCGTTTTAGGGTTTTGTGCATACAGCGGCACCGGTAAAACAACCCTGTTAACCCAGCTTATTCCTGAACTCAATCAACGCGGTATTCGTTTAGCCGTTATCAAACATGCACATCATAATTTTGATGTTGATATTCCCGGTAAAGACAGCTTTGAGATGCGAAAAGCGGGTGCCAAACAAGTATTGGTCGCCTCTCATGTGCGCTGGGCATTAATGACTGAAGATCCTGTCGAGGACGATCCTCAACTACAACATTTGCTGCGCCAAATTGAAGCTGACAAAGTCGATATTGTATTAGTCGAAGGCTTTAAAAAATTAGCATTACCCAAAATTGAATTACACCGTGCTGCTCACAATAAACCATTTATTCATGTGCATGACGAAAATATTGTCGCTATCGCTTGCTGCGAAGACACCCAGGTGCCAGACACCTTGACGCGATTAGATTTAAACAATGTGCAGCAAATTGCTGATTTTGTTCAGCACTACCAACAACATTGGCAGGCTCCTCCCGTTAAATTACCCATTTGTTTTGACGCCGAAGCGTTACGAGACCAACCAGAGTCTGAATATGGTATTAGCGTCTCGCAAGGTATTAGTAAAGTATTAAGCCAAGTGAAAGTGACTAGCCAAACAGAACTGGTTGATCTTATTGATATTGATAACCGCATTCTTGCTCACGACATTATTTCAGAAATTAATGTGCCGCAGCAAACCAACTCAGCCATGGACGGCTATGCTTTTGCATTTGACAGTGTGTCGACTGCGCCGCTTAAGATTGTGGCAGAAGTGCTTGCTGGGCGTAACTACCCAAATTTCCTCCATGCTGGTGAAGCGGTACGCATTATGACTGGAGCAACCGTGCCACAAGGTGCTGACACCATTCAAGCTCGCGAGTTAGCCGAAGAAAACGGCCAAAAGGTCACCTTGCTTGAGACTGAATACATCGTCAAAGGCCAGCATGTAAGACTTGCCGGTGAAGACATTGCCCAAGGTGAAGTGGCACTATCTGCAGGTTGCAGATTAGGCGCTGCAGAACTGGGCTTAATGGCATCATTGGGTTTTAATCGTTTGCCTCTTTTTAAGCGGCCCGTGATTGCGGTGTTCTCAACAGGTGATGAAGTGAGTCAACCCGGTGATGAGCTAAAGCCCAACTGTATTTTTGATGCTAATCGCTACACCATTTTGTCGATGGCGAAGAAACTCGGTTGTCAGGTGATTGACCTTGGGATTATCGACGATAACGAACAAACCCTAACCAACACATTACGCGACGCCGCGACAAAAGCGGATATTGTCATTAGCTCAGGCGGTGTGTCAGTAGGCAATGCTGATTACATCAAAATGGCACTTGCCAATGTTGGCAACACCCATTTTTGGCGCATCAATATGCGCCCAGGTCGCCCCTTAGCGGTAGGTAAAATCAATCAAAGTCTATTTTTTGGTTTACCGGGCAACCCCGTTGCAGTAATGGTGTCTTTTATGCAATTTGTCCAACCTGCTATTCGTAAATTAGCCGGTGAAAATAATTGGCAACCTCAGTTTATTCCTGCCATTGCAGACCACGCTTTACGCAGTAAAACAGGCAGAACGGAGTTTTTACGTGGCGTTTATAGTATCGGCAGTGATGGACAAATACATGTCAGTACCACTGGTGCACAGGGCTCAGGAATGTTGAATTCAATGGTGAATGCCAATTGCCTTATTGTCATCGCCGACGACACTGCAACTATTCCTGCCGGTGATAGCGTATTTATTCAGCCTTTTGCCGACTTGCTTTAAATATGATTCATTTTAAATAATTTGAATTAAGAAAACAGCATCTCGACAATCACGATCCGCGAATGATTGTCGAGGCGCTTAATTGTTTAACGTTCATATTATTGCCTCGATGACCTAATCTGCCATCTCTCGGCCCACGCTGTTGCTATCTGTATTCTCGGGTAATCTACATCCCGACCTCTTTCGTATTGTTATACCAACCATGTTGATTAATCCGCTTAAGCCTTACATCGTTAGATTCGTTTTTTATCGCGTGGGTGATAAACTAAAAAATCAGCATACCGCTGCATCTAATGAAAAGGACTCTTTTATGGCGCTTTCTCGAAAAAATTGGAATTACATTATTATCGGTGCCAGTGTCTTTATGATCGCGGTGTTATCATTTATTGATGACAAAACCGCTAATCTTCCCGATGACGCTGTGGCGCTGTTCGACCCGCAACTGCCGTTAGTGCAACTACATCTCGATGACAAATGGCTAAGTAAAAAAGAAGATAAGTGGTGGTGTCATGAGCAGGTCCTTAACTGTCAACAATGGGCCCAAGCGTGGCAAAATATTAGTGTGTCGCCGTTAACTGCTCAACCAGAGCATGGCACCAATGAACAAACGCTGACTATCGCGATAAGTAATATTCACACCGCACAGCAATGGCGTTATTTCCCCGACGATGGCTTATTGCAGTCATCAAATAAAAATTGGTACAAAATACCACCAAGCTTACGCGCTGATTTACAGCCAGTGCTTGCTGAAATGCCTCAATCAAAATAATGAGTTTTTATGCCTGAATTACCAGAAGTTGAAGTCACCCGCCAGGGGATCAGCCCGTTCCTTATTGAACAAACTGTCAGTGAATTGATTGTGCGTAATGGATCACTACGCTGGCCGGTACCTGATGTTGCGCAAAACATTGTTGGTCAACGCATTAACAACGTTCGTCGTCGTGCTAAATATTTATTAATCGATACCAATGCAGGCATGACCATCGTCCACTTAGGCATGTCAGGGAGTTTGCGTATTTTACCGCGTAACACGCCTGCTGAAAAACACGACCATATTGACTTAGTGTTAGAAAATGGCCGCATGCTACGTTTTAATGACCCTAGGCGTTTTGGCGCCTGGTTATGGTACGAATTACCCGAAGAAGCCCACCCATTATTGTCAAAACTGGGCCCAGAACCATTAAGTTCAGACTTTACCCCGCAGCAGTTACAAGCCGCATTAAAAGACAAAAAGAAAGCCATTAAACAGTGCTTAATGGATAATCACATTGTGGTGGGCGCTGGGAATATCTATGCCAACGAAGCCTTGTTTGCCGCGGGTATCCACCCTCAAGCCGAAGCGGGCAGCATTGATATTGAACGATTAACGGTGCTAGTCAGTGAAGTGAAACAAATTTTAGCCCATGCTATAAAGCAAGGTGGTACCACCCTAAAAGACTTTACTAACGCTGATGGAAAACCAGGTTACTTTGCGCAAAAACTACATGTCTATGGCCGCGGCGGCGAAACCTGCACCCATTGCGGTAATTTATTGAGTGAAATCAAACTAGGCCAACGCACCACAGTATTTTGCGGCATCTGCCAGCAGCGATAACGCGACAATCCAAGGAACTTATTTTAATACCATTCCGCGTTAGTAAGTGATCTCTCAGCGAGAATTTAAAAGGGCTTAAACAAGGCGAATGACTGAATGAATAGTTATTCTCTTTCGAAGTCATGCAACGCAGTGTAAGCCCTTTTAAAACTCGCCTGAAAGGAATGCCCCAGCGGCTTTTGCTTTGCGTTCTCGCTATTTGAAAGGGAACAACCATGACTACATAGCGACGCCTTAATCAAAAACCGCTGGACGCATTCTGAGTGGTCAATTATTAATGCGGAATGGTATAAATATGAAAAGGGAGCCAAATTGGCTCCCTAGTGCATGCTGCTATTTAACCTGATTTGATGAGGTTCAATTTAAAATCGATACTCAAAAGTAGAAAACACTGTCGCCTGCGTATCGTCATCTTGTACTTCAAACTCAGAGTTAGCTACGCTGCCACCCAAGGTCAACATGCCATTAAACACAGGCATACGATAAGACAACTCAAGCATCAATAAATCTTCTTTTAATGGCTGTGGAGCCCATACACTAGCGCGATTAACACCATCTTTATTAAGTTGAGCATATCGCAGTAAAGAGGTAAAACCATGACTATTTTCAAACTGCCCTATAAGCCCAAATACATAGGTTTGTGCATCACTTTCATAGGTACTGCCATAGGTACGACCATAATAACGTGAACCACTTTGGTACGTTGAGTGTTCATAAAAACAGTTATATTCAGATCCCGCATCACAATTGACCATAGTGTCGGAATATTCAAAAAACACTTTATATTGCTGTTTTGAAAAATTAAATCGCGAGTCGACACCAAACATCTGTCCGCAATCAGACATACTCGAAGCGTTTGAAGCATTTTCGCAGGTTTGCTCTACATATAAACCGACAGGAATACCAAACCAGTCATCGCTATAACGCACATCAAAGCCTGTCATTTGATTGGTATTACTGTTGCAATCAGTGGAATTACATTCTAGTGGGTCAGTAATAGCATCAAAAGCACTGTCCACATCGCACTCTTGCCCTTCACCGCAAAACATCGCGGTCCACGATACACCGACTTCAAGCTGCTTTAATGGCTTTATCGCACTGCGAAATGACCATAGTAACGCATTGGGTGCATCGCGTTCTTGTTCTGTGAGACTCACCCCAGCGGTCAGCGTCCAAGCACCTAACCAAGAAAGCAAAGGTGTTTCAAATGCTTGAGGATTATTACGACTTATCATCAACGAAGACATTGGCCTTGCATTAGTCGACATGTGTAAAGAAGAGTCAAACCCTGGGCCCCACCACTGCGCAACAGTACCAAATGTGGTCACCCAATTACCTAAAATTACCGCGATATAGTTATCGTCAAAACGAAAGTCTTTATCGTCATTCGGATGGTAATTTGCTGACGCTGATAGTTTATAAGCAAGATTTTGGCCCAAATACTCATGCGAGCCTTGTATTTGGCCTTTTTCTCGATAATCAGAACCAAAATGCTGAAAACGAGCCGCATCAGTTGCCGCAGCTACTTTGACACGCGTATTGCCTCGATTATTCACTGCTGCTTGATAGTAAAAATTAACCCGAGCGTAAGCATCAATTAATGCTTTACTCAATAACGATGGCTCAGCTCGCGCTAAATCAACCCCAATACCAGACCACATTAATGGGTATGTATTAATAGGAGACGTTATTACCCCGGCATCTGCAAGCGCTTGTATATCTGCACGTAAGTAAATATCACTGGTATCGACCCAGGGTGCCGCTTGCGCTACAGAGCATAATAAAGCCGAGCTTAACCCCAATGAAATCGCTAACTTACTCAAGTAAAATCCCTTTAACATCAATCGAGTTATCCTTTCTTTGTTGCATTGATTTTTTGCTTCAATGCTGCGGCAACGTGTGGGTGAACAAATTGGCTCACATCGCCGCCATGAAGAGCAACCTCTTTAACCAAAGTAGACGATATAAACGAATTCTCTTCTGCTGGGGTTAAAAAAACACTTTCGAGATCGGGGCTTAAACGGCGATTCATATTGGCTAACTGAAATTCGTATTCAAAATCAGATACTGCACGTAATCCACGCACTAATACACTTGCATGCTGCTCTTTAGCAAAATCAACCAGAAGCCCAGTAAACCCAACGACTTCAACATTATCTAAATGAGCAGTGACAAGGTTGACCTGAGCAACGCGTTCCTCAAGCGTAAAACGCGGTTGTTTAGACGGGTTTGAGGCAATACCAATAATAACGTGCTTAAATAAACGCGCTGCACGCTCAATTAAATCTGCATGACCATTAGTCACAGGATCAAATGTACCTGGGTAAATTGCTCTTCTATGCATCATTCAACGCCATAATGTGGGTGTTAGGGTTGCTGATATTTTAACAGCTCATGCCAGCCCAACACACGTGTAATTGATAATTAATTAAACTGTTTTTGTAAAAAAACTGAAAATCGTGTAAATTAGCAACTCGATCAAGCTGAATATTTATTAAGCATTTGTGTCGAATTATATATGGAAGTGAATCGATTATATGCTAATCTTCCATTTAGGTGTGTTTGAATAATTTACGGGAATACTTTGAATATGAAAAAATCAGCTATCGCGTTAACTACTGCTTTATTAATGATCGGTTCAGCTTATGCAGCAGAACCTACTGATACAACTACAACGTCTACAACTGGTAGTGCTACTGGCGGTGCTACTGGTGGTGCAATTGGTGGTGTTACTGCTGGTGTTGCAGCTGTAGCTGGATCAGTTATTGTGGCAGTTGCTACAACAGCTGCAAACGACAGCAACTCTGAAGACGGTTCAGGTACAGGTACTGGTACTGGTACTACTACAACTAGTACAGGTACTGGCACAGGCACTACTACGACTTCAGTAACAAACTAATTCGTAAGCCTGTTAAAAAAGCACATTTTCTAATGTGCTTTTTTATTTTCTTTTTTTTGTCATAAAGCCAAAGCTTAAGGAACTGAGCTCGTATGCATTCCATTTTTCAAAAAAAAAGTCTACTCCCTTTGCTTTTCTTCTTCATCTTAACAGGCTGTAGCAACACCTTCGTACAGATTGGTGGCATGCTTAAAGAAAGCGTCGTAGGTTTCCCTGATGATAATGTCACTGTTGCCGAAATAGAACAAAGTCCTTATGCCAGCATCCACGTCAGAATCAATAACACAAATAGATCATATATCGTACTTGCATATGCTGAAGCCCCACAAACACTGCCATTAACCCGCATTGATTCTAAAAATATTGAGCTTAAATGGCTCTCAGCTGACAAAGGTTTGTTAGTGACGCGTAATGGTCGTTTATTGAAATCGATAAATTTATTTGTTGGTAATCGCCTTAACATTAACAGCGAACAAACTGATCCTGTCGCTTTAGGCTTGCATCTAAGTAGTACACCAATGCAATGGAAAAGTACGGTAGATTGGCAACCTGGTTATCATATCAATTATCAACAGCACTCCACCTTTAGTTTTGTTAGTGATGAAACACTCACTATCAATGATAAAGCCGTAACGCTTAAAAAATTCAATGAGCATGTTGTCGTCGCTAAACTCGATATCGAATATGACAACCAATTTTGGGTTGATGAATCGACGGGCAAAGTGATCAAAAGTTATCAAAAAATTGCCCCTAACTTACCCTACATAGAAATGACTCTTCTGAAGCCTTATGGATTTGAGGACGTGAAATGAAGCCGCTAATTCAATTGTGTTCAGCTTTAATGCTATTAATTTGTAATTTACCACTTAGTTATGCCGAAACTGAAGTCACTGTTACTCAATCGGTATACAGTAATTCAACCGCATCATTAACATATGTTAGCCCACCACGCTTAGTACAAGTCATTCAAGATAGCTTATCAAATACTAACCTTTCTTCTGAACAATCGAATCCTTTACCCATTTATTGGTTAGGAGCAGGCTTGTATGATTTCAGTACAGAAGCGGCTTTTTTTAGACAGCGACAATTGGTGCTTGATTCCCTTAAAACACAATATAGCGATATGGGTAAGCCTGATCATATTCAGGCGTTAAAAACACTATCTAGATGGATCGAAAAAAATCAGTTTCTTCAACGTGAGTTTATTCCACTTGATTATGATGTGATTCGATTAAAAGAAGAGTTAAACCCACTCTTGCAGGGAAAATACTTACTCACGCTTCCAAGTAAACCTCAAGATGTGATGGTCTTAGGCGCCGTGACTCAAAATGGCTCGCAACCCTTCGTAGTGAGACAAAATGCTTCTCAATATATTGAGAATGCGATGCCATTAAATGCATCACAAAATAGCTTTGCCTGGCTGATTCAGCCAGATGGGCAAATAGAAAAATATCCTATTGCTTATTGGAACCAACAACATATTGATATTGCACCTGGGGCGATTATCTATCTTGATTTTGACGGTGTTAGGGATAACGAGCCAGAGTTAAACCAACAAATTCTTGAACTTATAAGACATTGGATACGTTAACCATGAAGCAAGCAAAACAATCTGTCTTTTCTGTTTTAGCCATTTCATTCATGGTAAGCGGGATAACTACTAGTACCATAGCGCACAGCGATGAACTATCAACGCCAAAACTGACACCTTCACAATATGATTTCGGGGGCGTGGGCCTCATTCAAATGCCGACGGGTAGAATGGCAGCTGAAGGCGAGTTTAGTGTCAGCGGAACCTTTAACGAAGATTATTATCACGGTGCATTATCACTGCAGTTATTTCCCTGGTTAGAAACCACTATCCGCTATACCCAAGTCCCCGATGTACTCTACAGCAATGATCCTGAATTTAGCGGTGATACCTATTACACCGACAAAGGCATTGATGTAAAACTGCGCTTATTAGAAGAAAGCTACTGGATACCTGAAACGTCTATCGGCGTTCGTGACATCGGCGGTACCGGTTTATTTGATAGCGAATATATTGCTATGACTAAAGGCTTTGGCCCTTTTGATGCGACTGTAGGCTTCGGTTGGGGTTATATCGGCAACCGAGGTAATGTCACTGATACCAACAAACAATCATCGGTAGATTGCAATCGAAATACAGGCTACAAGGGTAAAGGTGGCAATGTTGACTTTGAACGTTGGTTTAAAGGCTGTAGTGCCATTTTTGCCGGTATTGAGTATCAAACACCCTGGGATCCATTGCGTCTAAAAGTGGAATATGATGGTAATGATTACAAGTCTGATTTTGCTGCATTACGCACGGGTAATGAACTAACACAAGACAGTCCTATCAACTATGGGATGCTATACCGTGTCAGTAATTGGGGCGATTTTAAACTCAGTTATGAGCGTGGCAATACCTGGACGCTCGGTTTTAGTCTGGCGACTAACTTTAATACCTTAAAATCAAACTGGCGCGACACCCCAAAGCAACCGATTGAAGAGAAGCCCGATTTAGCCGACCGCAAAGTCAATTTACCGGAGCTTAACAAGCAATTAGCCTTTGATGCAGGCTACAAAGGCGCCAAAATCTACATCAAAAATGATGAGGTTACCGTTGTTGCGACGCAAACGAAATACCGTGATAGAAAATATGCTCACGATCATGCAGGGCGAATTTTAGTTAATCATTTCCCACAAGCAAAAACCTTCAAAATAATTGAAGTTGCGGGGCATTTACCAACCACTGAAACCCACATTGATGCAAAACAGTTTACCAATGCGGTACAACATAACTACATCAATGCAAAAGTAACAGACAGTACAACAGTTGTAGAACCGACATTACCCACTGAAACACCTGATTGGGACACGCCTAACCAGTGGAATTATGGTTTTGCACCAAAGATAGTTCAATCTTTTGGTGGTTCGGAAAACTTTTACTTATTTAATGTTGGCATCAATGGCGGCGCGAGTCGCTGGCTGACTGAGAATATTGAAGTTAGTAGTTCAGTCTACATCAACCTGTTTGATAACTACGATCAGTTTAAATATCAAACACCACCTGATGGTACAGATCTTAAACGAGTTAGAACGCTAGTAAGACAGTATGTTTCTGATACACCGGTACGTGTTGATAACTTGCAGTTAACCTGGCTCGATAAACTCAGTGAAAATATCTACGCGCAAGCTTATGTGGGCTATCTCGAAATGATGTTTGGTGGTGTGGGTGGTGAAGTACTCTATCGCCCAATGAACGGCGAATGGGCTTTTGGTGTTGACGCAAACTACGTCAAACAACGCGACCCTGACAATGTATTTGGTTTTTTTAATAAAGAAATAAACTTTGATGCTGAATCTGGGAGTGAGTATCGAGCTCAAACCGGTACGTTTACCGGCCACGCCAGTGTTTATTATCAACCAAGCTGGTTCGATGATGTGTTGCTTAAAGTCAGTTACGGTCAGTATTTAGCGGAAGATCGTGGTGTGACTGTCGATTTCTCTAAACAATTCGATAGCGGCGTAATCGTGGGTGCATTTGCATCTAAAACGAACTTGTCTGCCGATCAATTTGGCGAAGGTAGCTTTACTAAAGGATTCTATATTTCAGTTCCTTTCGATGCGATTTTACCTACACCAGTATCAAATCGTGGCAGCCTAGCGTGGCAACCATTAACCCGAGATGGCGGTCAGAAACTGGGGCGAAAATTTGAGCTTTATGGTGGCACAGATGCCAGAGCGCCTTGGTTGAATAAACCAAGTACCGTGAAATAACCTACGTTTACACTTCATAATAAAAAGGCAGAACTTTTACGTTCTGCCTTTTTTATATCTTTTCTGAATCATCGTTTATTGGCAATAATACCAATCAGGATAAATAAGTGATCAGAGATTTCGCAGGAAAAACCGCTTAGAATAATGCAGAAACCTCAGTGAGTTAGCCGTTCTACCTTCAAAATTTCTAACGACGTTATAAGCGATTTTAACCAGTAAGAATGATCACATTTTTGTGCTGATTGGTATAACTAGGACTTATCGTATTTCTCATATAATCCACGATTCTCTCCGATGCCAAGCCGTCAGTAGGCGCACTTTATGAGTCACAAAAAATCCGCTGGTAACCTTTGGTAGCAAAATAACCAGATAGAAACGAGGTGACCAAGCATTAAGTGTATAAGGATAAATTATCACAACGACAAAAATTACAAACGCTTAGTATGAGTATTAACGTCTAGACAGTTACACAAAATTAGTTACAGTCTCTAATTACAGGCTCACAAGCTCCCGCACTACGGTGCTCTAGCTAACCAAAACTACTATTCAAAAAATATCTTGATATTTAGCAAATTCATCACTACCAGTAAAACGAGCTTCAATTGCTTTAATATGCTTGTCTTCAGTATGTTTCCAAACCCCAGGAATAGAATATACATGCTCAATAAACTTAAAAAACTTACTACGCAGTTGCAAATTCGGTTCCCAGCCTTGTATTACAGCTTTAATATTTTCACTTAGCTGCTCAGGGTTATTTGCATTCTTAACTAGACCTTCTATGTTGTAACAGGCTTGTCCTAGTGTTAAAACAGACTTACTAAGCAATAGAGCTTCTAAACCTACTGTTGAGTTGATAGTAACCACGGCCTCAGCACATTGAATTAAATCGCAGGTTTTATTTCCATTGGCAAATGTCGCAATTGAATCTTTATTATAAAGATGGGAGTAATGTTTGTGCCATGACGGGTGTTCTTTGAACACCACTTTTAAAGAAGGATCATTCAAGCTTTTAACAGCTTTAAGCACTTCATCATAAAACATTTCCATTGAGTCTATCCAAGGAGAAAAACTTGCTATTTGCGTATCGTGAGGCACCTGAAAAGGCGCAAAAATATAACGTTCTGGTATTTTTGTTGAATCAAACGCACAACGTTTTTTATGGTCTTCTCTTGGGATGATTTCAGGCTCAGAAAACTCTAAAAGATTTTGCGGATCAAAATTAAGATAAAAAGATGGATCACGACTCAACGACGCATTAAAATTAATACCACGAGGGTCTAAGCTACTCGTGCCTGGCAACAATCCATTTTCGTAATAAAACTGCTTTATTCCTAATGATTTTGCAACCATAGCGACAGTGATATTAGGCAGCTTATTACCATTCCAAATTACAATACACTCGGGCTTAACTTCATTTAATAGAGCTAAATACTTGGCATACCTTAGACGTTCAATTAAAACCAGCAAAAAACGATACGCTGCACTAACAGCAGCATTCGCCCAAATAGGACTGCGTGCTCTTTTACGTATTAACTGCGATTTTACAACACCATCAAAATCAACATTAAAGGCATTCTTCAAATAGTTAACTGCGGTAAATTTAGGCAACCCCATTATATGTAATTGGCAATCCATTGACACTTTTTTGATAATTTTTTTATAGTATTTTGCATGAACATTTTTGCGGGATATGAATAAATAAGCCATATAAGTTGTGTTTACCCATTGTTGTTTTTATATAATAATGTTGTTTTTATATAATAATATTATGTGGACAAAGGTATAAAAGCAAGGTTCAAAAAACGTTCACGACCTCATCCTGATATAATGTCAATCACGCTATGTATCAAAACTAAAACGAAAAATCACATCTAAAACTGATAAATAATAAACTAAAAATTATATTAAGATGATAGAACACCACAAATTATGGCATTCTATCAATTCGATTAAAGTAAACTACTCTATTATAACTTCCAATAACCTAATATTTTTCTCATCTTTAGGTTCCTGATGATATTTAATGGCTTACGCTTTAATCCCGCTAAACCATTGTCGATTAACTTATCTGTTTCAGCCAATACTCGCTCACTAGAGCGACCATCACGATTTGGGTGTATACGATCGCAATATCGTTGAATTTCTTCAAGTAGTTCTGGTGGCTTACTCAAAGCGTTTTCAATAGCGGGCTCTAGTTCATCAACATCACTCACGTTCAGAAGATGTGGCCAATTAGTCTTATTATTAAAAGTAACCACAGGCTTGCCTTGCAGAAGAAACATAATAAGCACTGAAGATGTATCACATAACATAACATCAGCTTCTTTTAACAGAGGCAGCACATTGTCAGTTTCAATAAAGGATAAATTATCACTCTCTAACAGCTTGTACTTGTTAACAATCTCTTGGTTCATTTTAGGATGAAACTGAACGATCCACCTCCAGCGCCCATCTTGAGCCATCTGTTTCACTTTGTCGAAAACAATAGGTGCACATGTAAATCGTGGTGAAAAAGTCGAGCAGAAAAGAATTACCGGTCGCTCATCATTTTTGATCAGCACTGAGGTGTCTGTATCATTTTCAAATAATGGATCGAGCGTTGGCCAACCCGTTTCGACGACATTAAAAGTACCATGTTTATTAGCTAATATTTCAAATGGCAATGTAGAGTCAGGGCCTTGAGTACAATATAGATCAAAACAATTACGAATATTAAAATGATCACTTCGCCCTAAACTATCAACTTTTCCAGAATCAAAACCATGAAACACTCCAACTTTTACCCCTGGAATAAAACTAGGTACCACATTGCCCGGCACAAATACCGCATGCGGCTGCCATTGAATCGTATCTTCTATCGTCAATAATCGATGCTCTGTAGGTTTAAGAAACTTGTCAGCAACTTGATCTCCCATTAGAAACCATCTCACCTCATCCCCACGCGCTAAAATGATCTTTTGCAATGGTCTTAATATCGCGTAAGAATAATTTTGTGAAATGTAGAATAAATAGCGTTTCTTACTCATATAAACTGTTTCCCTTCCACAATACTTAAGCACGATACGCAGAGTATGTTGGTTTTTTAATAAAAATGAATATCACAGCAAAGCAAATGTAACTCTATCAACCGTTACCTTGACTGAGTGTTAATCGCTAACTCATGCCATGATCAGCCATGAGTTTTTTCATGTTTTTTATCACATCATCAGCCTCTATCATCGCCATTAAATGCTCACCCTTTGCGCGAGTTCCCCATTTTACCTCGGCAGAAAACTGCTTTGCGATAACTTGTGGGTAAACACTCACAGTATATTGACGAAAATGATAAGGCCCCGTTCGTCCGGGGTTAGAATGAGCATATAAGCCTATTACAGGAGTACCTTGAGTCACCGCCATATGCAATGGTCCGGTATCTGGCGCTAGTACCAAGCTTGCTTGTTTTAACACGGCTAATAATTGGGTTAAGGTTGTTTTGCCCACTTGATTGTCGAAAGCGTGCTGACTATGCGACTGAATAACATCAGCGAGGTTTTTCTCTAACACAGTGGGACCACCGCATAACATGACTTTGAACCCTTGCGATATGGCATAATCAGCGGCGGCAGCATAACGCTCTGGTAACCAGTTGCGCTCTGCTTTACTGGCGGCGGCGCAAATCACCAATACTTTGTCACCACCAATCAGCTGGGCAGCAAAATCACTATCACTTTGCGGTACAGGAATATTCCAGCTTGGGGTTAAGTCTGTCACACCAATAGCCTTAGCAAAGCCCATAAAACCATCTAATACATGTGGTTCAGCGATAGGCTCAACAGCATGGTTGGTCACTAACCATTGGCCTTCTTTAGCCCGCGCTTTATCAAATCCGACCCGAATACGCGCCTTAATCATCAATGACGCTATTGTCGCCCGCAATGCCACTTGCATATGCAACAGCACATCAAATTGTTGGCCTTTTAAATCACTGCGTAGCTGTGCATAACTGCGCCAACCTTTGGATTTATCGAAAATAACAAACTCGATACCCGGTAAATGCTTAAGTAATTGATACTCAACTTTGCCGATCACCCATGTGATAGCTAAATCTGGATAATGCTTTTGAATTGCTTGAACCATCGCCACGGCATGACACACATCGCCTATAGCAGACAAACGCAGTAAACATAATGAACGTATCGAACTAAAGTCAGCTTTCATTGAATATCCAATATGCGTCAGTGAAAAAGATGGAAGGAATGCAAGTGAGTGATCTTAAGGTATAATGTTATTTCGATCCACAATCAAGCCCGTGCTATTTGATAATTAGATGCAAATAAAAACTACCCAGCAAGGCCATATCGCCTGGTGCGAACCCAGTGCAGCTACCCTAACGCCGCAAGATTTCTCTGTGGATGTTTGGCAAACCAAAGCCGCAGTTGTAGGCCAGTCTAAAGGTCGCTATACCACCTGGTTTGTTAAAACGGACTCATCACAAACCTGGGTATTACGCCATTATTGGCGCGGCGGATTGGTAGGTAAAGTTAACCGCGACAGTTATCTATACACCAGCCTTAAGCAAACCCGTGCAATGGCGGAGTTAGCGATTCTAGAAACGCTTTACCAAGAAGGCTTTGCGGTACCGAGGCCCATCGCCGCCCATGTTGCACGTTCAGGTTTATGCTACAACGCCGACATTATTATTGAGCATGTTGCTGGCGCTAAAGATTTAGTGGCCTATTTAAGTCAACAGCCTATGGATGAGCAACAATGGTATGCACTTGGGCAAACAATTGCTAAGTTTCACTTACGTGGCGTATATCATGCCGACCTTAATGCCAAAAATATCTTATTAGCACATGAGCAATTTTATTTAATCGATTTTGACCGCGGTGAGTTACGTCAACCCAGAGCAAGCTGGCAACAAGCTAACCTAGACAGATTATTACGCTCATTTAATAAAGAGCAAGGTAAGCTACCTAGCCTGGCGTTTTCACAGCAATGTTGGCAACAGCTACTTGATGGTTACCGGAGTCTACACCCTATTTAGATCATTAAATGATTGCCAAAGTGAATCGATAAACGAAAATTGTTTCGCCAATGCGCCTCGGTTTTGCGTCACTACCGCTAACGCGGCTGTCGATGCTTGTTGGTATTGATTGTCGTTATTCCACTTAGCCGCTAATACTTGAGCAAGATCGTCAGCTCCGGCAACACACTGCAATCCACCTGCATTGGCAAGTAACTCAGTAATTTCAGCAAAATTCCAATGATTAGGGCCTACGTATACAGGTAAGCCCATCGCTGCGGGTTCTAGCGGATTATGCCCACCGCCCTCAATTAATGTGCCCCCCACAAAAGCTTGATCGGCTGCGCCATAGAGCATTAATAATTCCCCCATGGTATCGCCGAGTAGCACTTGAGTATCAATACTGACGTCATCATTCATACTACGACGGGCCAGCTTAAAACCGGCTTGAGTAATGGTAATGGCCGCTAAATTAAATTGTTCTGGATGACGAGGCGCCATAATCAGCAATGCATCAGGAAAACTGACTAACAGCTGTTTATGCGCAGCTAAAATGGCATCAAACTCTCCTGGGTGAATGCTGCCAGCAACCCAAATAGGTTTATCTGTACGCTGCCATTGGTTTCGAGTTTCTATCGCCTGCTGTTTTTTATCGGGGTCAATTGTGAGGTCAAACTTAAGGCTGCCACAAACGTGTATTTTTTGCGCTTGAACGCCCAAGGCAATAAAACGTTCAGACTCAGCCTGCGTTTGCACCAATATCACATCTAACAGCGTTAACATTGGGGCTGATAAACGTGGCTTGCTGGCATACTTGTCAGCAGATTTTTGTGACAATCGTGCATTGGCCAATATCAATGAGGCCCCTTGCTGTTTAGCAAAACAAAGTAAATTGGGCCATAACTCTGTCTCCATAATAACCATATGTTTAGGCTGTATTTGGCGCAAAAAACGCTTAACTGCGTATGCAAAATCAAAAGGTAAATAACAATGTTGCACCGAGTCCCCAAAGGCTTTTACTACTTCTGCAGAGCCTGTTGGGCTGGTTGTGGTCACGGTAAAGGTATATTGCGGATATTGCGCCATGAGCCTTCTTATCAACGGAATGGCCGCTAAGGTTTCCCCCATCGATACGCTATGCACTAACACATCCGTTGGCTTTAATTTGGCAAAACTAAAGCGCTCAGACCATCGACGACGATAATCTGGACTTTTAATCGCTCGAAAAGCCAAATACATGACAACCAGAGGAAATAGAAGATACAAAAAGAAAGAATAAATGGTACGGTTCATAACAGAAGAGTCATCGATTTTTGCTTGTCAGATAAACACAATGTTAACATACTCATATTGAGTCGGCTTAATGAAATGTTATCGCTGTAATAAGCCAATACCCTAAGCTAATAATGAATATGGAAATCATATGAAAACCCGCGACAAGATCGTTTTTGCCAGTCTAGAACTGTTTAACGAACACGGTGAACGTAGTATTACCACCAACCACATCGCCGCTCACTTAGGCATTAGTCCGGGTAACTTGTATTATCACTTTCGCAATAAAGAAGACATTATCAACTCAATCTTCACCCTATACGAAAGTCACTTAGAGTCAGGCTTTAAAGCCTATGATGATGTGCCCATTACTATCGAATTATTAATGGGTTACTTTGACGCCATGTTTTATACTTTGTGGCAGTTCCGCTTTATGTACGCCAACTTAGCCGATATTTTAAGTCGCGATGATGCGCTCAAAAAACGTTACCTACATGCACAACAACAAGTGCTCAATCGCTCGAGTGATATTTTGCGTAAGCTGAAAAAAGATGGCTTTCTTGATGTTGACGACAACAAAGTGACCGCACTAGCTGACACCATAAAAATGATGGTGAGTTTTTGGATTAGCTATCAGCTAACCCAATCGAGCACATCGAGTATCACTAAAGCAACCTTGTATGACGGCCTATTACGGGTGTTGATGATATTCCAGGCTTATGAAACGCCAGCATCGTCGGCAACGTTTAGCCGATTAGAACAACATTATCTCGATATCGCCAGCCAAGAGCGCCATCAAGCCGCGTAATAAAAGTTGACGTGCAAGCAATACATTTTACGCGCATGGCAATGCCTTTCAATCCGCCAATATCCGACTACAATTGTGCTCTGATATGTGCGGATTTTCTTTGCGCTACTCGCAGCAATAAAACCCCACTATTACACTTGTTAACGATTAGTTTTTTTAATGTGAACAATCACTAGCCCTAATCTAATTCATGTTGGTCTGACGACTAAAAAAAACGCTGTGGAGCGGCAAAAATAAAGGTTAGAATGCCAATAACTCCAAAACACCCTTCAATTACAGCGGTGTTTTACTGCGTGATTTGGATAAGCATAATAACCATTCTTAGGAGAACACAGGTGGCATCTACCTCTTTTTACGACCGTATCAATCAACAAATTGTCGATGTTAAAGCCGACGGTTTATACAAAAGTGAACGCATCATTGCTTCTGCACAGCAAACAGCCATTGAAGTAAATCACGAAAAAGTGATTAACTTTTGTGCCAACAACTATTTAGGCTTAGCCAATCACCCAGAGCTTATTCAAGCTGCCAAAGCCGGCTTAGACAGCCATGGTTTTGGTATGGCATCTGTGCGTTTTATTTGCGGAACTCAAGACACTCACAAACAATTAGAAGCAAGCCTGAGTGAATTTTTGGGCATGGAAGATACTATCCTTTATTCTTCATGTTTTGACGCTAACGCCGGTTTATTCGAAACCTTATTAGATGCAGAAGACGCGATTGTGTCTGACGCCTTAAACCATGCTTCTATCATTGACGGTGTGCGTTTATGTAAGGCCAAACGTTTCCGTTATGCCAATAACGACATGGCTGACCTTGAAACGCAATTAATTGCCGCTCAAGCTGCTGGCGCGCGTAATATTTTAATTGCCACCGACGGCGTATTTTCAATGGACGGCGTTATCGCCAACCTCAAAGGTGTGTGTGATCTTGCCGATAAATATGGCGCACTGGTGATGGTTGATGACTCACATGCCGTTGGCTTTATTGGCCACAATGGCCGAGGCACTCATGAATACTGCGATGTAATGGACCGTGTAGACATTATTACCGGTACGTTAGGTAAAGCATTAGGCGGTGCTTCAGGCGGATTTACCGCAGCCAAAAAAGAAGTGGTTGAATGGCTACGCCAGCGCTCGCGCCCTTACCTATTTTCAAACTCATTAGCGCCGTCAATCGTTAGTGCCTCAATTCACGTACTTGAAATGCTTAAAACAGGCCAAGCTTTACGTGAAGCCGTATGGGAAAACAGCCGTTATTTCCGTGAGCAAATGTCAGCTGCGGGCTTTACTTTAGGCGGCGCCGACCATGCGATTATTCCGGTCATGATTGGCGATGCCAAACTGGCCAGTGACTTTTCAAACAAGTTGCTTGCTGAACATATCTACGTAATCGGCTTTTCGTTCCCTGTGGTACCAAAAGGCCAAGCGCGTATTCGCACCCAAATGTCTGCTGCACATACTCGCGAGCAACTAGACCATGCTATCAGCGCCTTTACCCGTATCGGTAAAGAAATGGGTATTATCTAACTCGCTCACGTCAATAAGCTCGGGAATATTAGGTTACTAAGATGAAAGCATTAAGCAAATTAAAGCCTGAAGAAGGCATCTGGATGGTTGATGCACCAAAACCAGAAATGGGTCATAACGATCTATTAATTAAAATTCGTAAAACTGCTATTTGCGGTACCGACGTGCATATCTACAACTGGGACGAATGGTCACAAAAAACGATCCCAGTGCCTATGATTGCCGGCCATGAATACGTGGGCGAAGTGGTCGACATGGGCCAAGAAGTGCGCGGCTTTGCCATTGGCGACCGCGTCTCTGGTGAAGGCCACATTACCTGTGGTTATTGCCGTAATTGTCGTGGTGGTCGTACTCATTTATGCCGTAATACTTCTGGTGTAGGCGTAAACCGTGATGGTGCCTTTGCTGAGTATCTAGTATTACCGGCGTTTAATGCGTTCAAAATCCCAGCAGACATCTCTGATGACTTAGCCGCCATTTTTGATCCATTTGGTAATGCCGTGCATACCGCGTTGTCATTTGATTTAGTTGGCGAAGATGTATTAATTACCGGTGCTGGCCCGATTGGTATTATGGCAGCAGCCGTGTGTAAACATGTAGGTGCACGTCATGTTGTCATTACTGACGTTAACGAATACCGTTTAGATTTAGCCCGTAAAATGGGCGCGACTCGCGCGGTGAACGTGGCCAAAGAAAGCTTAAAAGATGTGATGAAAGATCTCGGCATGACCGAAGGGTTCGATGTCGGCTTAGAGATGTCTGGTGTACCGTCAGCATTTCACGCCATGTTAGACACCATGAACCATGGTGGCAAAATTGCTATGCTGGGTATTCCTGGTGGCGAGATGGCCATTGATTGGAGCAAAATCATTTTTAAAGGCTTAATCATCAAAGGCATTTACGGCCGTGAGATGTTTGAAACCTGGTATAAAATGGCCAGCTTAATCCAATCAGGCTTAGACTTAACCCCAATCATTACTCACCATTTTAATGTGGATGATTTCCAGCAAGGCTTCGATGCAATGCGCTCAGGTCAATCTGGCAAAGTAATTTTAAGCTGGGATTAACCCCCAAGATTATACAGTCTGCACTCTCAAGGGGTTGTATTTATACAGCCCCTTGTTGCAAACTGGCCTCCATACAAATGCTTTCTGTAAACTTTTTATAGGTAATACCATGTCTGGTTTTAAACACTTGTCTGTTAATGAGCTAATCCATATGTCTGAGGCATCTAACGAGGTGCAGGTTGTTGATATTCGTGACGCAGCTAGCTTTGCAGCAGGCCATATTCAACACTCCGTTAATTTAACCAACGAAAACTTAGCCCATTATATTGCAGCTGCAGATATGGATAAGCCACTTGTGGTTGTGTGTTATCACGGCATGAGCAGCCAAAGCGCGGCAAGTTATTTAAATGAGCAAGGCTTTGATGACGTCTACAGTCTTGACGGTGGTTTCAGTGCTTGGAGCCTCGCCAACTCATGATAGAAATAGGCCAACTTCCTAACGCCCGCGCTGCGCAAGCATTTATTGATTACCTTAAAGGGTTGAACATTCAATGCCATGCAGTGCAACATGCCCAAGGTGTTGGCCTAATCATTAGCAATCCCGCAGATGAACCACAAGCGCGTGCGGAGCTCGAGCTGTTTGCTAAAAATCCCTATGACAGCAAATATTTACAAGCCTCATGGGACAATGGCGACACCTCAGCAAAGTTTAACTATGGCCCAGGCGCTAAAGGATTGCTGCAACAATTTTTAAGCGGTGCAGGCCCACTTACACTCATTACGTTTTTTGCTTGTGTCGCGGTATTTGCAGGGATGAATCTAGGCTTTGCTGACGCAATATACACTCAACTATCGTTTTTCAGCGCCGTACCACAAAGTGACATAAGCCAAATATGGCGTTTGTTTACCCCAAGTTTAATGCACTTTTCT
Organism: Shewanella sp. MF05956; assembly: GCF_059758055.1. Classification (NCBI taxonomy): domain Bacteria; kingdom Pseudomonadati; phylum Pseudomonadota; class Gammaproteobacteria; order Alteromonadales; family Shewanellaceae; genus Shewanella; species Shewanella sp. MF05956. The sequence goes on from NZ_JCAYNV010000010.1 coordinate 137,560, forward strand.
GCCATGCATATCATCTTTAATTTACTGTGGTGGTGGTATTTAGGTGGCAAAATCGAAACCAATATTGGCACAAGGCCATTGCTATTTTTACTGCTTGTTGCTGGCACCTTACCGAGCGTAGTGCAGTTTTATATGACGGGGCCAAACTTTGGCGGCTTGTCTGGCGTAGTTTATGCTGTAGTAGGATACACCTGGTTAATGGGCATTCGAAAACCTAGCTGCGGCATTCGTTTACCACAGGCGTATATGGGTTTTATGATGATATGGTTAGTGCTTGGATTCACTGATTTACTCGGTATGCCAATTGCGAATGGCGCCCACATCGGCGGTTTACTCGTCGGCCTAGCACAAGCACTGTTTGACAGCCGTAAACTACAGCAAAACAGCCAATAGCCTCAAACAAAAAACCACCTTAATCGGTGGTTTTTGTTTTAACAACAGCAACCATTAATCAATCATTTCAATCACTTTATTAACTAGTTTTTCAATACCTAAATGGGCCTCTAAAATCGACGTAGCCAACATATATGCAGGCGTGCTCACCACTTTATGCACTTCATCAACCACAATATCATCCACCTTAACCGCCTGATGTAATCCTCCCATCTCATTAAATGCCTGCGCGGTATCACTGTCGTTACCAATAGTCCCCGTCACACCTTGACCGTAAATCAGCGGGATCATCACCGGAGAAATACACACAAAACCAACTGGTTTACGGGCGTTGGCAAAATCACGAATAAAGTTTTCCACAATCGGGTTGATATGGCAGCGGCTACCCGTTGTGGCAAAATTTGATAAGTTTTTCGCCGCGCCAAAACCACCAGGGATCACTAACGCATCGTAATCATTGATATCTAAATGGCTGGCATTAAGCACTTCTCCACGCGCAATACGAGCAGACTCGACCAATACATTACGGGTTTCGTCAGTATTGACCTCACCGGTTAAATGATTCACGACGTGCATTTGGGCAATGTCTGGGGCAAAACATTGATATTGTGCACCGGCACGGGTAATGGCCAGCAAGCTCAACACGGCTTCATGAATTTCAGAGCCATCAAACACCCCACATCCACTCAGTAACACGGCTATCTTTTTCATGTTATTCACCTTCATTTGTAATGTAACGTTGGTTCTTCGGCTTAATGCCTTATGCAGTGACGCATTTGAATTGAGCGTTTAGTTGTACTGTTCATTGTACTTTTAATTGATAATGTAAAATTTACAACATAAATCCAACAAAACGGTTGATCTGATTAAAAATCGTGCTAACTTAGAACGTCAAATTTACCTGATGGGCTTTTTTTAGCCATAAAACATTATTAAAATCCATTGTGGCTTAACTGACATCAATAAAAAAGTCCACAAATTAGTTATATTTATTGAAATTAATAAATAGCTCACAAAAATAAAAATAATAAATAAAATTCAACAAGTTACTGATTTCATTTCAAGCCGTAAGAAAATCTATCCAGCAACGTTGATTATTTCACTCACAGACTTATCCACAGGCTGCGGGTCATTTTTCGTCGATAAAATTCAACATTTTACCCTGTAACCACATAAGCTAAACTCACCAACCGTGCGGCTTGTCGGACCATTAATCTCTTCCTCACTTAAAGAGATAAATTGGCGACAATCTCACAAGTACCTTGAGGTGCTGTGGGTATAATGTCATCCTATCAGTCTCGCAAAATACACAATACGAAAAATCAAATTATGCCAACAATTCCGAATAATCCGCTTATCCTCGTCGATGGTTCTTCTTATCTTTATCGCGCTTATTATGCGCCGCCTCATTTAACGAATTCAAAAGGTGAAGCGACAGGTGCGGTTTATGGTGTTGTTAACATGCTTCGGAGTTTATTGAGCCGTTATAGCCCTAGCCATATTGCAGTGATTTTTGATGCTAAAGGCAAAACTTTCCGTAACGACATGTATGGCGAATATAAAGCGCAACGCCCACCTATGCCAGATGATCTTCGCAGCCAAATAGAACCGCTGCACCGTATTATTCACGCAATGGGCTTACCACTGATTAGCATTTCAGGTGTTGAAGCAGATGACGTCATTGGCACCATAGCCTTACAAGCGAGCAAAGAAGGCCGTGCTACGTTAATCAGTACTGGCGATAAAGACATGGCGCAGCTGGTCAACGAACACGTCACCTTAATCAATACCATGACCGACACCATCATGGGCCCAGAAGAAGTGAAAACTAAATTTGGCGTTGGCCCAGATCGCATTATCGATTTCTTAGCATTAATGGGCGACAAAGCCGATAACATACCCGGCTTGCCTGGTGTGGGTGAAAAGACCGCGTTAGCCATGTTAACTGGTGTTGGCAGTGTGGCGCAGCTACTTGCCGATCCACAAAGTGTGGTAGAGGTAGGCTTTAGAGGCTCAAAAACCATGCCCGCTAAAATTATCGATAATGCCGATATGCTTAAGCTGTCATACGAACTTGCCACCATCAAAACAGATGTTGAGTTAGGACAAGACTGGCACCAACTTAATGTTAAACCTCAAGACCGCGATGAACTCATTAAATGCTTTGGTGAAATGGAGTTTAAGCGCTGGTTAGCAGAAGTATTAGACAACAAACAACCCACTGGCACTGTTAGCCAGGACACCGATGAAGAAATCACCGTATCTGCGCCTATAGAAACAGAATATGAAACCATCCTCACCGAAGATGCATTAAATAAATGGATAGCCGAGCTTAGCAAAGCTGAACTGATTGCTGTTGATACTGAAACCACCAGCCTCAATTACATGGAAGCCCAGCTTGTGGGATTATCCTTTGCTACTCAGGCAGGCAAGGCAGCATATCTGCCACTAGCACATGACTACCTGGATGCCCCACAACAATTAGATAAAGCCGCAACACTAGAAAAACTGCGTCCTATTTTAGAAGGTAAAATGCCACAAAAAGTGGGCCAAAATCTAAAATATGACATGAGTATTTTAGCCAATGCCGGCATTAAGCTTGGCGGCGTACGCTTTGACACCATGCTTGAGTCATATGTATTTAACTCGGTGGCATCACGTCATGATATGGATGGCTTAGCACTCAAATACTTAGGCCACAAAAATATCAGTTTTGAAGAAGTTGCAGGTAAAGGGGCCAAACAGATCACCTTTAATCAAGTTGACTTAGCGACTGCTGGGCCATACGCCGCAGAAGATGCCGATATCACACTCCGTTTACATGAGCACTTATGGCCTCGCTTAGAAAAAGAATCAGAATTAGCCTCCGTATTTAACGAATTAGAATTGCCGTTAATTCAGGTATTGTCCGACGTTGAGCGCCAAGGGGTATTGATCGACTCAATGCTACTGAGTCAGCAAAGTGGTGAACTGGCCAAAAAACTCGATGACCTTGAAAATAAAGCGTATGAAATTGCCGGCGAAAAGTTTAATCTCGCATCACCTAAGCAATTGCAAACGCTGTTTTTTGAAAAGCTTAACTACCCAATAAAAAAGAAAACCCCGAAAGGCGCGCCTTCAACTTCTGAAGAAGTGTTAGTAGAATTAGCACTAGACTATCCGCTGCCTAAAATTATTCTTGAGCACCGTAGTCTGGCTAAACTAAAAAGCACCTACACAGATAAATTGCCGCTCATGGTTAATGCCACCACCGGCCGCGTTCATACCAGTTATCATCAAGCTAATGCCGCAACCGGGCGTTTGTCGTCTAGCGAGCCTAATTTACAAAACATCCCTATTCGTACCGAAGAAGGCCGCCGCATTCGCCAGGCCTTTATCGCACCAGCCGGGCGTAAAATTTTAGCGGCCGACTATTCGCAAATAGAATTACGCATTATGGCCCACTTATCCCAAGACAACGGCTTATTAACCGCGTTTGCGGCAGGTAAAGACATCCACAGAGCAACCGCAGCTGAAGTCTTTGGCGTTCACTTTGAAGAAGTGACTACCGAACAACGTCGCCGCGCGAAAGCGGTTAACTTTGGCTTAATTTACGGCATGTCAGCGTTTGGATTAGCCAAGCAATTAGATATTCCGCGTAACGAGGCACAAACTTATATCGACACCTATTTTGCTCGCTATCCGGGTGTGTTGAAATATATGGAAGAAACGCGTGCTGCTGCGGCTGAGCAAGGTTATGTATCAACCCTATTTGGTCGACGCCTGTACCTGCCAGAAATCAACGACCGTAATGCAATGCGCCGCCAAGCCTCTGAACGCGCCGCGATTAACGCACCGATGCAAGGCACCGCTGCCGATATCATCAAAAAAGCCATGATTGCCATTCACCAGTGGATAAACCAAGACACGCAAGGTGAAATCACCCTAATTATGCAAGTACACGATGAATTAGTATTTGAAGTTGATGAAGCCAAAGCTGACGCACTTAAAACCAAAGTGTGCGACCTAATGGCCCAGGCGGCATCACTTGATGTGATGTTACTGGCAGAAGCGGGTGTGGGCGATAACTGGGATGAAGCACACTAATCCACATTAAGCTTATCACTGACATTTTGTAATGTATTAACTCACCCATCCACAATGCCGTATTTGATAATACGGTATTGTTGTTTATTGTACTGGCCGGTAAGGACACAAATGAAGTGATACCTTCGTCATTGCAAACCGCGAATTGTCTTCAATAAGCCGGACTCTACAAACCTGCACACTATTTTTACAAATTTTCTTTCGTTAAAAATAAGCGCCATACGGATGGGTATAAATCTTAACGACTTTGTAAAACACTCAACAATCCACACGACATGGTTAACAATTAAGCAAACATTTGCAGTGACAATCACAGTTATTGTATCTTTTTATGAAAAACAGTTTTTCATTTTAAGGCGAATGCGCTATTATCTCAGTCGTAGGGTACAGAGGTTAAGATGTTCAATCTTTCAAACCTTTATTTCACTAGCAATAGTGACTAGCCAAATTCGGCGCCCCAGCAACTTAGGTTGCTGGGGCTTTTTTTTGGTTTTTTTTCGTACCTAAAAATATTTAGAGTAAATACTTTAACTTTGATAAAAAAGCAGTTATTCTATGGTTATTGAGGGTCATCAAATTGAGTTGGTGGCACTTGAGTCTTGTTGAATTTAGCTTCTCCCCAAAAGAGCTAATTTTTGTACCGATAGCCTCTTGGTTGTCGGTTTTTTTTTGCCTCAATTTCTTCATCCGAATTTTTACATAAAAAAACCGACATAAAGTCGGTTAATTCAAAAACATGCCCGCATTACATCAGAGGCTATTCTTGTTCGGTTTGCTCACGTAACGCTTTTTGCTCAGCCAACCATGTAGGATGGCACCATTCATTCAAAATACTCAGCACTTTAGGCTTACCCGTGCCTTTCAGTGACGAAAACGGCTCAATTTGTACCTTGTCACTAAACTCACCTAACGCTTTACGTACATCATTAACGGTTTTCATCTTGACGCTTTGGGTCAACTTATCAGACTTAGTCAACAGCGCTAACACCGGAATATGGCTTAATACCGCCCATTCAATCATCTGCATATCGAGATCTTTCAGTGGATGACGAATATCCATTAACACCACTACACCACTTAAACAGGCGCGTTTTTGCAAATATTCGCCTAATGCTTGCTGCCATTTATTTTTTAATGCCAATGGTACTTGGGCAAAACCGTAACCCGGCAAATCGACTAAACGACGGTCGGCATCTAATTCAAATACGTTAATCAGCTGAGTACGACCAGGCGTTTTACTGGTTCTGGCTAAGCTTTTTTGCTCTGTTAGTGCATTTAACGCACTCGACTTACCCGCATTTGAACGGCCAGCAAACGCAATCTCAACCCCGATATCCCCAGGTAGATACTGATCTAAATGTGCAATATCTGGCGCACTGATTAAAAATTTTGCCTTACGGAAATCGATACGAGATTCGGTCACTAGTCACTCCAATTTAATTACTTTCAGTAAACGCATTACCATAAATGTTTAACAATTGCTTACTTTTGCACGTTTTCGTGTAAAATATTAGCTGGATCACATTATATACCCAAGTAACGCTGATATGTGTGATGTAGTAATATTTGATCTCGTTCTACTCGAACGACGTAAACTACATCATTAGCGCTTGGAAAAACTATTTTACCACGCTTGCGGGTCTTCCTAGTAAGCTCAGGACAATAAATTAACAAGAAGTTGGAACGCCATGAAAAAGTTAGCTCTTGCGCTGTCTGTAGTAGCCACTATGTCATCACCTGCTATGGCTGAAGGTAATGCTGAAGTCGGCAAAACTAAAGTAATCGTATGTTCTGCCTGTCACGGTGTTGACGGCAACAGCATGATCGATATGTACCCAAAAATTGCAGGCCAACACCCTGCATATCTTGAAAAGCAATTAACAGAATTCCGCGCTGCCATGCAAACGGGTGGTAAAGAAGGCCGTATGGACCCTATTATGGGCGGTATGGCAATGGGATTAAGCGATACAGACATTGCTGACATCTCTGCATTCTTTGCGAGTCAAACTCAATCAGCTAATCCAGCGGTTGAAGGGACTGAAGCAGGCGAAAAACTATACCAAGGTGGCGACGCAGCTCGTGGCATCACCTCTTGTATCGCATGTCATGGCCCAGATGGCAGTGGCGCTGGCGCAGCTGGCTTCCCTATGATTAGCGGTCAACATGCTAACTACATCAAAATCCAGTTAACTAAGTTCCGTGACGGTACTCGTAACAACGATTTGAATGGCATGATGCAAGATGTTGCTAAAAAATTATCTGATGCAGATATCGAAGCATTATCTAAATATATTTCAACCATTAAGAAATAATTAGCTTAATATTGAATAATAAAAAGGGCATTTAAATGCCCTTTTTTTACCGCTAAAAGCTTACGTTTACGTCAACTTCACGGATTATTACTTGACACAGTTCACGGTTTTAGAGTTAAATACACCCCGTACCGAGGTAAACCCAACTGTTTGAACCATAAATCTAATAACATCAAGCAGATTTCGGACTGATACATTTAAGATATAAGAATAAAGAAAACACATAACAATAATAATTTAAGGCCACTCAACAATAATAATATGAGTCGCGGTTTCAATTTGAAATCCAGGTCGTAAAATTTGTAAGGAACAGACCGACTGGTCAATTTGCTATTTAGCACTGCCTTACACAACAGAGTAACCCTTTTGGTGTTATTTGAATGATTCAAATAACCGCAAATCCAACATATTGTTGAAGATGCGCCCACAAGAAGCTTACTCGAAGGTACATTAAAACAAGGATGGTTGACTGTTAGTCACAGAAGACAATTAGGATAATGATGCGTCATTGAAGACCATCTACGGAAGCTGTAGTCAGGACGGCGACAGAATATAAAAAAGCGTCAGCGATGACCAATAACAACTAAAAAAGCACGGAAAGCACAATAAAAGTTACGATCTGACCGGGATAGTCACATAGCAAGTACGGATACTTGGAATCAGAATAAGGTGCGTATAAGCACTGTTTTACGAGGTGGCAGTTTACTGCCACCTTTTTTTATGCTTTTTTTAGGGTTCTATCGTCTGCAAGTCTATTTCTACTAATACCATTGCTCGTTAGTAAATGATCTCTCAGCGAGAATTTAAAAGGGCTTAAACAAGGCGAATGACTGAATGAATAGTTGTTCTCTTTCGAAGTCATGCAACGCAGTGTAAGCCCTTTTAAAACTCGCCTGAAAGGAATGCACCAGCCGCTTTTGCTCTGCGTTCTCGCTATTTGAAAGGGAACAAACATGACTACATAGCAACGCCTTAATCAAAAACCGCTGAACGCATTCTGAGTGGTCACTTATTAATGTGGAATGGTATAATCTGCATTAGAATTTGGACATTGATATAATTTACTGTTATCACTATATATATTGTTTACTAAGGTGCTGCTGTCGTTAATGAGCCCATGCCCACTTTGTCATCATTCAGCTGCGTTTTTTGTGCAAGACAAAAAAAGAGCTTTCTACGCCTGCTCACAGTGCGGCTTAATTTTCGCTAATCCAAAATCACACCTTATGCCTAACTTAGAACGACAACGCTATGGTCGAGCGCAACGTTCCTCAAAACAAAAGCAATTATCACAATTTGTATTACCGTTATTACAACAAATCTCGCAGCAACAAACAGGCAGTTTAACAGGGTTAAACTTTGGCAGAGTATTAGATGAAAAAAGCCAACAAACCATTACCGAGGCTGGTCATCGAGTTAATCAATACGACCCGTTCTTCGCAGCAGATCAATCTGTATTAAATCAAAGCTACGATTTTGTTTGCTGTTATCGCGTTTTTGAGCACTTTAGGCATCCATACCGAGAATGGAAATTACTCAATCAATTGATTAAACCTAATGGTTGGTTAGCCATTAGTACGCCATTGATGACCGACAAAGCCTTATTTGCGAAGTGGCACTATAAAAACAATCCCACTCATGTCAGCTTTTATCAGCAAGCAACATTCGAATATTTAGCCTCCAATAGCGATTTTGAGCTATTATTTGCATCGAAAGATCTGGTTTTGATGCAAAAATCGTCAAAACCTGATATAAAGCGCATCCATATTTAGTGCCTTATAGAAATTGCTCTGTAAGGACGTGTTTAGAAAACCTAACGAGAACATCATGGCTCGCAGTAAAAAAACTCGCAAAGGCGGCGAAAACGGCCCTAAGTTTGCCCCAAGAGTAAAAAAAGCCGATCGCAACACGGTCGATGGTAAGAAATCAGAAACGGGCCGTAAATCTGGCAGCCGCCACAATGAAGCTTTACTCAGTAAAGCATCAGGTAGTGGCGCAGCGGTAAAAAAAGATGCACGCCATGGCAGTAAAAAGCCGGTTGCATTAACATTGCCTAAATCAATTACTGAGCCATTAGTGGTTAAGCCTAAACAGCCTAACTTAACTGACGAGCAAAAGTTATTAAAGTTAGAAGACGATCCAAGACTGAATCAATTACTTGATCAACTTGAAGAAGGTCGTGATCTTCCTGATGCAGATCAAAAGTGGCTAGACGTTCAATTAGATAAAATTGAACAGTTAATGCAACGCTTAGGCTTAACTGAAGGTGATGAGTCGCCAGCGCCAAGCCCTAAAAAGCAACTGACTGACGATGAGTTAATGAATCGTTTTGAATCGGGTGCCGATCTGCTAAAAGACTATCAAAAAGAAGACTAAACCACTCAATGAATTTCATTTGAATGGGATAAACTGGCGCACACCGAGTTGATTGGGTAAATACCAAATCAACTAGGTACGCGCCAGTTTTGTATTCAAAAAAGGATAAATTGTGCCAACAATCGCCATCGTTATTGCATTACTCATTATCATCGCCCTTGCCGCGTACGCTACTCACCTATTATTAACGCTTAAGCGTCGTACTGAGGCCAACCAACAAGCGCAAGCTGAACGTCAAGCCAAGGCAGAAGAGCGAAGACAACAAATCCTAACCGATATCCGCTATATTGCGGCGGCCATGCTAGAGGACCGTTGCGAGCTCTCTGAAGGTGTCGTACGCATCGGTAAATTGTTTGATGCATTATCAATGTCTGAACAAGTCGCCACTGATTTCCCTAATTTGTTCGCTCACTATGACATTATCAGAGACCATCCGATTATGGACGCACGCCAAGCGCTGCCTAAACAGCAACGGATGAAATTTGATTTTGAACGAATGAAATCAGAATCAGAGCGAGAACAAGTCATATTAGACGAAGCCAAACGTATTGCTGAATTTAATAAACCGACCACTCATTAACACTCCCTTATCACATCAATGCGGGTGCTACTCACTTAGTCAGCCCGCAGCGTTCATCCTCATACACAATTGGCTAATATTGGGTTATATGCTTTAATCACTAAACGCCCCGATTTGGTGCGAAAAACTAATAACAAGAAGCATAAATGCTCTGATTAGGACTCAATATGTTAACTACACTTTGCTCAGGATTGCTGCGTCTACTGGGGTGGACGTTTGAAGGACAACTCGATAAAACTCAACCGTGCGTGATGATAGTCGGCCCTCATACCAGTAACTGGGATTTTATCATCGGTATTATGGCCCGCAGCGCATTAGGCACTAAAATCCACTTTTTAGGTAAACACCAATTGTTTATCGCCCCCTGGGGATGGTTATTTCGTGCAATGGGAGGCAGCCCTGTAGATAGACGCAAACATAACAATTTAGTAGATGCTGCTGCCCAACTGTTTCAACAAAACCCCAACTATAAATTAGCTCTGGCACCAGAAGGTACACGCAGCCCAGTTACCCGCTGGAAAAGTGGCTTTTATCATATTGCCGTTAAAGCTGAGGTTAAGATTGTTCCTGTGGGATTAGATTTTGGCCGTAAAAAAATTGTGCTCTCGGCGCCAATGGTGCCCACCGGTAATATCGAAGTTGAAATGAATCAATTAATGGATTTTTACCGCTCAATTACAGGTTATCGCCCCAAAAACATCCCCGTTTACCAATTACAAGCGCCCACAGAGCGACGGTAAACGATTTATAAGGCGCTTTCTAAACTTTGTTCGGCCAATACGTAACTGCCACCCAGTCGTGTTGAGTGGGTAGCAGTGATAATTCTTGTTAGCGACAATACCAGCCGAGTCGATGCTTGCGATACAAACACTGGCGACTCGCCGTAAAAAGTCACGCCTGCAAAATCAAAACGACTGCGATCACTTTTCATTCTGCCCACTATGTCAGTATCTGTTGCAGTAATAACACTGCGAGTGACTGTCATTGTTTGGCCTACTGCACCAATACGGCTCTTTGCCATGTTGAGTATCGAATCAGTCATGATGAGTTGTTGCGTATCCACATTATCAAAACGCACGAGCTTACAGTCATTCAATATAATCTGTTGGTATTGACCACTAAATTGGGTTTGATCATCTTGAAAACAACGCCCAACACGCTGGCTAACATTAGCCGTGCGTAATGGGCGCACGGTAGCAGAGGCTTGCAAGCTAGCCAGTAATAATGAATTAAATACCTGAGGGTGAGATTTCATCGGCACATGGCCAGCATCGTTAATCACATGCAATTGAGACAAAGGCAACACATGTTGCAAAGCATAGGCAGTGCGGAGTGGCGCTACGGTATCTTGTGCCCCCCAAATGATCTGGGTGGCAGGCAATTGTTGGTAACTGAGCACCGAAAAGTTTTGCTCCATGAGCGCCAATGCGGCATTCATATTCGTTTGCTCGCCAATGGTCATATTACGCACTGACGAATCAGCGCTAAATAACCGTGTTGGGTCAAATCCGGTGCCGGTTTTTTCAAGCATTTTATCGGCAAAGTTATCGACTCGCGCTAATACTCGCCTCATGCCTTGTGGTAAATCAGCCTGATCATTATCACGGGTGGAAAGATGTTTAATGTATGCAGTGCGATCTAAAATGCCTGCGGCATCGACCAATACCAGTTGTTCAATACGCCCAGGATATTGGCTGGCATAATACAAACTAATCGCAGCCCCCATTGAATGACCAACCAAGCGCAGTTGCCCAGCATGACGATACTGCCCAATAACCCAGTCAATCACTTTGGCATATTCTTTTGGAGAGTAAGTAAATACCGCGCCTTGCGACAAACCAAAACCTGGTAAATCAATAGCCACTACATGATATTTTTCGGCTAATGCAGGGATAACGCTAAGCCAATCTTTAGAGGCTAAATCACCTAGGCCATGTATGAGTACCACGGTATCTTGATGCTCAAGCCCTGCTTGGAGTACAAATAAAGGCGTGTCATGGCTCGGCACAATCACACGTTGATATTGATATTGAGCTGGGTAGCCTGCTAACTCTAACGCTGAAAGTGGTGTGGCGAATTGTGCTTCTTCTGCCCCCAAAGAACGGACTTTCCGATTGATGTCGTTTAACCAATTAGCCTGTGCAGGCACCATTAGCAAAGCCAAGCACATCAGCGCAAATAACTTGCCCACTTCAAATTCCTTTATATTGCACGATGATCAATGTTGTTCAGCACCTTGTTTAATGCTGCGGATATCATTTCCGGTCGGTATTTGAAATGCACGTAAGCCAAACTCGGGTAATACCGCAAAAATATGATCAAAAATATCCGCTTGAATCGCTTCGTAATAAGTCCAACGGATATCATTGGTAAAAATATACAGCTCTATCGGCAAGCCTTCGGTAGTCGGAGCCAACTGCCTTACCATTAACGTCATGTCTTTATGAATTTTGTCATGACGACGCAAATACTCTTGTAAATACGCTCTAAAAGTACCGATATTAGTGAGTCTTCTGCCATTCACTTTCATCTCAATGTCACTAATACTGGCATTAGCGGCACTGATTTCACTGAATGCTTGCGGCAAATATTCTTTTAAATAATTAACTTTGCCTAAGCGAATACGTTCTTCATCGGTTAAAAACTGAATACTGTTAACGTCGATATTCACTGAACGTTTAATACGGCGACCGCCAGACTCAGACATGCCACGCCAGTTTTTAAAGGCGTCAGACACCAACGCGTAGGCAGGGATCATGGTAATGGTATTGTCCCAATTGCGCACTTTGACCGTGGTTAGCGTCACATCTTCTACCGCACCGTCTGCAGCGTACTTATCCATTTGGATCCAGTCGCCTTTACTCACCATACGATTCGCCGCTAACTGAATACCTGCGACAAAACCTAAAATAGTGTCGCGGAACACCAACATCACTAAACCGGTGGCAACACCTAAACCACTAAAGAAATAAATAGGCGACCGGTCGGCTAAGATTGCGAAGACAACAATTAAACCAATAAAAAACAAGAATAATTTGGTTAGCTGGACAAAGCTCTTTACGGGTAAGCGACGGTTAATATGATTAACGTCGGCAATTTCATCAGCGGCATTCAATGCGCTGTAAATAGCCCGTAAGATAAAAAACACTAATAACGAGCTCAGCAAGCGATCAATAATCATGCTGGCAAGGTCATGTGACGTCAGCACTATCGGTATGAGCAAGTCGAGAATCGCTATTGGCACCAATAGCGCAAGGCGTTCGAGTACATTGAAACGCATAAAGATATCGTCCCACGTCACCGACGAACGACGAATAATCACATTTAACCCATGCACCACAAAACGATGTGCAATGTAATAACCGACCCCAGCAATCAATAAACAGGAAAAAATTAATATCGAGGTCGCTAACCCATCTGTAGGTTGGCTGTTAATACCTAGGCTCGTTAACCAGGCCGCAATTTCAATACGTACTTCTGTATTCACACACAATCCTTAGCAACATTGTCCTTTACACAAAAGAACGTTTAATATCCAAAAAGACAAACCAGAGTGTAAAGGTTTACAGCCAACATTATGCACTTAAATGACTATTCAATTCAGCACATTCATTCAATAAAATTAACTCAACATACCACCAGCAATATTTCAAAAATTTTACCGAATAAAAAGGACCTTGCGGCCCTTTTATTATATAAATTTAACGCTAAAAGTGTGGACTAAAAGTGTTGTCTAAAAATCTGACCTAAAAGCTTGGCATTAACCCTTGCGGTAATAGTCGATTGAAACTGGCACTAAGCAATAAATCGACCGAGTTTTCGATATCTGGGGCAAAGTAGCGGTCCTGATCATAAAACGACACAACCTCCCTTAACTCTACTTTAGCCAAAGCCACTGATGCACTGGGTTGCAATGGGACTCTAAAATCTAGCCCTTGCGCCGCAGCCAATAATTCAATGGCGAGCACGCCGCGGGTGTTTTCGCTCATGTCACGCAAGCGTCGCGCAGCAAAAGTGGCCATCGAAACATGATCCTCTTGGTTTGCCGATGTTGGTAAGCTATCTACCGAAGCAGGATGCGCATAGGTTTTGTTTTCAGACGCCAGTGCGGCTGCCGTGACCTGGGCAATCATAAAGCCTGAATTCACCCCACCATTATTAACTAAAAAGGGTGGTAACTTTGACAAGCTAGAGTCAATTAATAATGCCATACGTCGCTCAGCAATCGAGCCCATTTCAGCAATCGCGATCGCCAAATTATCTGCCGCCATTGCCACTGGTTCAGCGTGGAAATTGCCGCCCGAAATAATATCGCCAGTATCTTGGAACACTAGCGGATTGTCGGTGACGCCATTGGCTTCAGTGCCTAACACCTCTGCTGCTTGGCGAATTTGAGTTAAACACGCACCCAATACTTGTGGCTGACAACGCAGTGAGTATGGATCTTGCACCTTTTCGCAATTGGTGTGGCTTTGGCTGATCTCTGACTCGCTTGTTAATAAATGACGAAATATCGCCGCCGAATCAATTTGACCTTTTTGACCACGCGCCGCATGAATACGAGCATCAAATGGACTACGACTGCCCATTGCCGCCTCTACACTCATAGCGCCAATAACAGAGCTGGCGGCAAACAAATCTTCTGCATTAAACAGGCCTTCAAGCGCTAATGCGGTCGATGCTTGCGTGCCATTTAATAATGCCAAGCCTTCTTTAGCGGCCAGTTCAATCGGTGCTAATCCGGCAATCTCTAGTCCTTCGCTTGCCGATATAATCTGTCCTTGGTAGCTCATTTCGCCTTCGCCTAATAATGGCAAACACATATGTGCTAATGGCGCTAAGTCGCCAGACGCACCTACAGAGCCTTTTTCGGGTACGCACGGATACACACCGGCGTTAACCAACTGCATTAAAAATTCAATCACCTCTAACCGAATACCTGAAAACCCACGACTTAATGAGTTAATTTTTAACACCATCATTAAACGCACCGTGGCATCTTGCATATATTGGCCAATACCTGCGGCATGAGACAACACAATTGAACGCTGCAAAACTTGTAAATCTTGCGGCGCTATTTTGGTGTTGGCCAACAAGCCAAACCCAGTGTTAATACCATATACAGTACGACCTTCACGTAGCACTTGCTGGACAATTTCAGCACTTTGATTAATGTCTTTAATCGCATCTTTGGCAAGCGTTAGCTTAACGCTATTACGGCTAATCGCACGGACTTGTGCCAGTGTTAATGTACCTGGGATCAATTCAAATGAGTAAGTCGACATGGGTTACGCTCCTAACATTGGCAGGTCTAAGCCTTGCTCTTTGGCACATTTTTTTGCAAGGTCGTAACCCGCATCGGCATGACGCATCACCCCAGTTGCAGGGTCATTCCACAATACGCGCCCTAGCCTAACAGCCGCCTCATCGGTACCATCGGCCACAATCACCACACCAGAATGCTGACTAAAGCCCATGCCGACACCTCCACCATGATGCAACGACACCCAGGTGGCGCCACTGGCGGTATTTAATAACGCATTCATTAATGGCCAATCTGACACCGCATCAGAGCCATCAAGCATGGCTTCAGTTTCACGATTGGGGCTGGCAACCGAGCCTGAATCTAAATGGTCTCGACCAATGACTACTGGGGCCGACAACTCGCCACTTTTAACCATCTCATTAAACGCTAACGCTAAACGGGCACGGTCTTTTAAACCGACCCAGCAAATACGTGCAGGCAAACCTTGAAACGCAATACGCTCACGCGCCATATCGAGCCAATGATGTAAGTGGGGATTATCAGGAATTAACTCTTTAACCTTGGCGTCGGTTTTGTAGATATCCTCAGGATCGCCAGACAGCGCAACCCAACGAAATGGTCCAATACCTTCACAAAATAGAGGTCGAACATACGCAGGCACAAATCCAGGGAAATCAAAGGCATTTGTTACACCTTCATCAAATGCCATTTGACGAATATTATTACCATAATCAGTCGTAGCTGCGCCTGCTGCTTGCAATGCCAACATGGCTCTAACTTGCACCGCCATTGATTGCTTCGCCGCTTTAACGACTGCTGCTTCGTCAGTTTTACGCATTTTCGCTGCGTATTCTAAGCTCCAACCTTGCGGTAAATAGCCGTTTAATGGGTCGTGCGCGGACGTTTGGTCGGTCACCACATCAGGGGTAATACCGCGGGTCACTAACTCAGTAAACACATCAGCAGCATTGGCTAACAAACCGACTGAAACAGGCTTGCCGTTTTGGTTTGCTTGGTAAATCATCGCTAAGGCTTGGTCTAATGACGTGGCTTTTTTGTCGACGTACCCCGTGCGCATGCGAAAATCGATACGGGTTTCATCCACTTCGCAGGTGAGTACCGAGTAACCCGCCATGGTACCAGCCAGTGGTTGTGCGCCGCCCATGCCGCCTAAGCCACCAGTTAAAATCCACTTACCTGCTGACGAGCCATTAAAGTGCTGCTTTGCCATGGCGACAAAGGTTTCGTAAGTACCTTGCACAATGCCTTGCGAACCAATGTAAATCCACGAACCGGCGGTCATTTGGCCGTACATCGCCAGGCCTTTTTTATCGAGCTCGTTAAAGTGCTCCCAGTTAGCCCAATGTGGCACTAGGTTTGAGTTAGCAATAATCACTCTTGGCGCATTCGCATGAGTGGTAAACACCCCAACAGGTTTACCCGACTGCACCAATAAGGTTTCATCGTCTTCAAGGCGCTGCAATACTTCAATAATTTTGTCGTAGCTTTGCCAGTCACGCGCGGCGCGCCCAATACCGCCGTATACCACTAAATCTTCTGGGCGTTCAGCCACATCGGGGTGAAGGTTGTTCATTAACATCCGCATTGCCGCTTCAGTTAGCCAACTTTTACACTGTAATTGAGTACCGTGTGGCGCAATAATGCGACGGCTTGGATCGTGTCGTTTGTCCATATTATCCTCTTCAACCGATTAATTCGGTTTGGTTTTTTATTGGTCTTGTTGTAATAAATTTTAAGTCTTAGGCCTAGGTTTTAGGTTTTAATCTTATGGCTGCTAACTGGGTACGATAAATTCATTGATTGGCATCATTTGCTTACCAACGCAGAGGTTAATTTAAACTTACTACCGGGATGCACTAGCCGTGCAAAACTCACCACTCCTTGGCGCGACCAGGTGCGGCGTAAAATTTGCAAACAAGGTTCAGTCGCAGTTATCGCTAATTGCTGCTGTAATCGTTCATTGGCCATGATGGCTTCAACGGTATGGCGCGCTTCAGTTAACGGCGCTACGGCAGAGAGATATTCGTGGGGCGTCTGCAACGTAAAGTCTTGTGCTAAATAATTGGGAACCAACGCAGGATTAACAAATCGCTCTTCCACTTGCAGGGGCAAACCTTGTTCGCAATGCACCAAAACCGAATAAAACACCGGACTGCCAACCTCAAGCCCTAACGCATTTGCGACAACGGTTGTGGCAGATATTTGTGTTAACTCAAGCGGTGTAACGCTATAACCATGGCCACGGTCTTTAATTTCGTAGGCAATATTACGAATGGCCAACAGTGACGATTGTGATTTTAACCCCGCCACAAAAGTCCCCACGCCTTGAGTACGCTCTAACACGCCCGAGTCCACCAGCTCAGTTAACGCCCGCCTTGCGGTCATGCGACTACACGCAAACAAGTCCGTTAATTGGTTTTCAGACGGCACGCGTTCGTTTTCTTGCCATTCGCCAGTTTCAATACGGCTCAAAATAAATTGTTTAATTTGGGCAAATTTTGCTTGGGCCATATCAGGATTTCCACGCTCATTAAAATAGGATGATTGTTTATTACTGCATCAACTCTACCTTGTATATACAAGTTAAAACAAGTATTGTTTAGCGAATAATTATTTACCGCGATTTTGTCTTTCTAGGGGTTATCATGGTGTGGGATCAAGTCTGGATAGATGTCAACGTAGCAACGATGGACCCGAGCGTTCATGGTGTTTACGGGGCGATACCTCAAGCTGCGATTGCCGTAAAAGACGGTAAAATAGCCTGGGTAGGCCCACGCAGTGAACTGCCCGAATTTGATGTTTTGGCAACGCCGGTTTACAGAGGTAAAGGGGGTTGGATAACCCCAGGACTTATCGACGCGCACACTCACCTGGTGTTTGCTGGCAATCGCGCCAATGAGTTTGAACAACGGCTCCAAGGCGCCAGTTATCAAGATATTGCCCGCGCAGGTGGCGGTATTATTTCAACGGTTAATGCCTGTCGTGATGCCGATGAAGCAGAGTTATTTGAACTCGGCCGCCAACGCTTAAATGCCCTCGCCAGAGAAGGTGTTACTACCGTTGAGATTAAATCGGGTTACGGCTTAAATACCGCAACCGAACTCAAACTATTGCGCATCGCTCGTGAGCTTGGCGAGCATCATCATATCGATGTTAGCACCACATTTTTAGGCGCCCATGCCATTCCGCCAGAATACCAGAACGATGTAGACGGCTATGTCGACCTTGTGATTAATGACATGCTGCCCGCGGTTATTGCAGAAGGTTTAGCGGATGCTGTTGATGTATTTTGCGAAAATATCGCCTTTAATCTTGAGCAAACCGAGCGAGTATTAAGTGCGGCTAAACAAGCCGGGTTGCAGATAAAACTACACGCTGAACAGTTATCTAATATGGGGGGTAGCGCCTTAGCCGCAAGCTTGGGTGCTAAGTCGGTTGATCATATTGAGTATTTAGACGAGGCTGGAGTTAAAGCGATAAGCGAAAGTGGTACCTGCGCGACCTTATTACCCGGGGCTTTTTACTTTTTACGCGAAACTCAATTACCACCCATCGATTTACTGCGTCAATACAAGGTGCCGATGGTGATTGCCAGCGACTTTAACCCTGGTTCATCACCGATTTGTTCAACCTTATTAATGCTTAACATGGCTTGTACCTTATTTAGGTTAACCCCAGAAGAAGCCTTACAAGGTGTGACCTTTAATGCCGCCAAGGCATTGGGGCTCGAGCATCGCGTTGGCAGTATTACTGTGGGCAAACAGGCCGATTTTTGCTTATGGGATATCAACACTCCAGCACAACTGGCGTATGCCTATGGGGTTAATCCTTGTCAAAACGTGGTCAAAAATGGTCAGGTGGTTGCCCTGCCTCGCTAAGCTATATATCCGGCGTTAGTATATTATTACTGCCGCCGGTTTTTAGCGCATCTAAAGCTCATTTCAAACACACAATCATGGTTTCACTCAACAGCCAATATCAATTAAAGGGTGATTTTAAGCTCTATTTCATTTAGGCTAGGCATATTATGAACGAACGCTCAAAATTATTTACCCTTAACCTAACCTATATTGACAGAGGTATTATGAAAATCCGCACACTATTATCACTTGCTAGTGCATTTTTGTTGCTTAACAGCAGCAACGCTTTTGCTAATGACTCAACAGAATCAGCAGCACAACTCACCAAGCCAAAAGTGATTATTTTTGATGTGAATGAAACCCTGTTAGATCTAGAAAACATGCGTAAATCAGTCGGCACGGCGCTAAATGGTCGTGACGATTTATTGCCATTATGGTTCTCAACTATGTTGCATCACTCTTTAGTGGTTTCAGCCACTGGCGAGTATCAATCGTTTGGTAATATTGGAGTGGCATCACTCGAAATGGTGGCCGAGATTAACGGCATTGCCATCACTCACGAACAGGCTAAAACTGCTATTGTTACGCCATTACGCTCTTTACCCGCGCATCCTGATGTTGCTGAGGGTTTAGCGGCATTAAAAGCTCAAGGTTATAAGCTCGTAACCTTAACGAATTCATCATTAGAAGGCGTTCAATTACAGCTTAAAAATGCAAACTTAAGCCAATATTTTGATGCCAACTTAAGCATCGAGTCTGTTGGTGTATTTAAGCCGCATTTAAGCACTTACCAATGGGCAATTAAAGATTTAGGCGTTAATGCTAACGAAGCCCTAATGGTTGCAGCCCACGGTTGGGATATTGCTGGTGCTGATAAGGCCGGCCTACAAACTGCATTTATTCGTCGTCCTGGTAAAGTGTTGTTCCCACTAGCGGCACAACCTGACTACAACGTGCTAGATGTGAATGATTTGGCTAAAACGTTAGCTAAATTTAAATAAGCATCAGCACCACAATCGCCTAACCCTGTTAGGCGATTTTTCCAATTTTTTTAGCCCTTGCCATTAACGATTAATTAACATTTAATAAGTGTTGAATAATGAATTGCATAAAGGGATAAAATGATGAAAAAAGGGTATTTAGCACTGTCGGTAGCATTGTGCCTTACCGGTTTAAGCGCCAACTCCGTTGCGCAAACCACATTAGTGCATGATGTTAATGGCTACACCTTAGTTAACGGTAAATTACACACCTTTAATGCGATTCAGTTCACCGACGATAAAGTCGACCAACTCTTCACCAAAGACCAGACTTTACCCTCTTCAACCGATATCATCACCATTGATGGTAAAGGTAAAACCTTACTGCCAGGATTAATCGACGCCCACGGTCATGTGCTCAGTTACGGCTTAAGCTTATTAACCGCTGATTTAACCAACACCAGTAGCGAACAAGACGCCGTAACACGCGCCCAAGCATTCATTAAGAAAAACCCCACTGACAGTTGGTTAATGGGCCGCGGGTGGAACCAGGAGTTATGGGACAGCAAACAATTCCCAACCAAAGACACATTAGATAAAGCCTTTACAGCTAATCCAGTATCTTTTGGCCGTGTTGATGGTCATGCCATTTGGGTTAATAGCAAAGCGTTAGCTCTGGCCGGAATTTCCGCCATTACTGTTGCACCAGAAGGCGGCGAAATAGTTAAAGACGAGCAAGGTAACCCTACCGGTGTGCTTATCGATAATGCGATGAACTTAGTATTTAACATCATTCCAGACCTTAATCAGCAGCAATTACAATCAACCTTATCCCTAGCAATGGACAGTTTAGCCTCATACGGACTCACGAGCGTACATGATGCCGGCATCAGCATCGATAACATCAAAGCATATCAACATTTGGCAGCTAACAATGCCATGATCGTTCGAGTCAATGGCATGCTGTCGGTTGAAGACCCAAGGTTTGATAACATCTTAAAACAAGGCCACATCACCACTGCCGACGACATGTTTAAAGTCGACAGTGTAAAAATATCTGCCGACGGTGCATTAGGTAGCCGCGGCGCTGCGTTAATTAAAGAATATTCAGATCAACCCGGTCACAAAGGGTTAATGCTGTATTCAGACGAGCAATTAGGCAAACTCATTTTACAGGCAATGAAAGCCGGATTTCAGGTCAACACTCATGCCATTGGCGACAACGCCAATCAAGTGGTGCTCAATAAATATCAAACCGCCATTGCAGCAACTGACTCCAAAGCATTACGCCACCGTGTTGAACATGCACAAATACTCGACCTTGCCGACGTGCCCCGCTTTGCTCAGCTTGGCGTTATCGCGTCAGTGCAAGCAACCCACGCCACCAGCGACAAGAACATGGCTGAAAATCGTTTAGGCAAAGCCCGCCTTGCCGGTGCGTATGCATGGCGTAAATTGTTAAACGCTAATGCGGTCATCGCTAATGGTTCAGACTTTCCTATTGAATCGCCAAACCCATTTTTTGGTCTACACGCTTCTGTCACCCGTCAAGATCATCTCAACAAACCTTTAGATGGTTGGTTAGCGGGTGAAAAACTGTCGCGTATTGAAGCGTTTAAAAGCTTCACCATCGACGCTGCCTATGCCGGCCACCAAGAGCAGTTATTAGGTACGCTAGAATCCGGCAAGAAAGCAGACTTTATTCTGGTTGAGGACGATTACTTTGCTATCAACCCGCAACAAATATGGCAAAACAAGGTCATCGCCACCTGGGTAAACGGCCGTCAGGTGTTTGTGAAAGAGTAAATGATATAAAGCATGAATTAATTGTGTATTAGATTGAGTTTGAATTAGTTTGAAAACCTTAGAGCCAAGAATGTATCACTGAGCACTCATGTCACAGGTTCATCATGGCATTCACTCTCCGACACACACCAGTACATCCCTGTTGCTCAGCCACTTGTCTGATGTGAAGGAATTCACCTCAGACGCCCCATCTGATGCGTTAGCATTTTCACTCTTTATGACAAGATGGGATGAAGCTGGCTATAAGCGCAGTCAAAAAGCTGGATTTAGCCACGTAGCGAAATTATCGCCTCTATTATTTAAATCAAATGGGATAATTTTGATGTGACGGCTGGGCCAGTTCTTTTATAAAAAAGAAAGAGGAAACAGCCGTTGGTTTCCTCTTGGTCTGGTGTGGGCGAAGCGCCACGACGTTAGTGGCCGCAGGGCATGAGTACAACACGACAAAAACTAACACCGGGATCCCGGCTTAAAAACACTGCCGGGAAGACGAAAAATACTATCGACACCTCGCTGCCGAAAAACCTCTACGTTTTAGTAAACTGAAGATAAAGCTTATCTTTAAGCACAGATCGCTCGTGTTTCGCTTGATGCATAAACTCATCACTCGTTGGGGAATTTTTCAACTCTAATTTGCGGATTTCAGTGTCTAAATCATGATATCGACGAGCATTGGCAGCAAACTCACTGTCACCATCAATTAACGTTAAAATGGTCACTGTGTACTCAGGAAAATCGACTAATAACGCATGGCTTTCACCTAACATATCTCGCTCCTTTATATTTAACCGTATTAATAAGCAGTTCTAAGGATTTGTAGCAATATTGCGCACTAAATAAGGCGCTAATAAGGGGATTAAATAACAGTATTAAACAGTCCTAAGGTTAGACTATATTTCTGTACTCGGTAAAATCGTGATCTAACGCTAAAAACTGCTACCATAACCAAAATCGAACACGATACATCACCAAGCTTACACCTCTGGTGAAAAAAACCTAGTCAGTAACAGTCGTCAATAACCGTAAAAACCATCGACATTCAATACCCTTATTGACTAGCAAAACCGACTAATTCACTTACATAAGTAGTTGGCATAAGTCGTTAGCACAAGTAACGAGAAGTATAACGAGAAGTCATTGGCTATGTAGCCTAATTCGCCAACCAGCCCGGCAGAGTAACCCATGAATAAAATAATAAACGCCCTAGTAATCGCCCTACTTGTCAGCGGATGTACTGATTCAGCAACCCCAACCGACAGCACAACAGGTGAAGCGAGCCAAACTAGCGCCGCGACAAGCCAAAGCCTTAAGCAACAAATGGCCTCAATAACTAAAGATTTCTTTGTCATGCGCCCGGAAATTGCCACTTATTATGGTGTCAGTGATGCCAGCATCAATGCCACAATCATGTCAAAACTCACAGACTACAGTCCATCAGGTGAAACCCATCGGCGTAATGGCTTAAAAGCGATGCTCAAGCAACTTGAAGCCATTGACGTTAAAACGTTAACCGAATCAGAAAAAGTCAGCTTAGCGGCCATTGAGTCTGAAATTAAAGGCGCATTATTACCCGCTAAAGTGGTTAATTATGGCACGGTTTTGGGCGAATATGGTGTGTGGTTTTTACCTTATGCTGTGAATCATTTATCAGGCTTACAGATTGAGTTTCCAGGTTACATGGAAGACAAATTTGCCGTCACCAATACCGCCGAAGCAAAGGCTTATTTAACTCGCTTAAGCATGTACCCTGCGGCGATGGGCACCTTAATCGACAAATTAAACCATGATGTAGAAGTGGGTGTTATCCCACCAGACTTTGTGATTAATAACACCTTGAGCGGCTTAAAATCTCAAATAAGTGGCCCGGCAAAGACTCACCCTTTAGTTACCAGCTTTAACGCTAAACTCAATACGGCTAACGTGGTTAATCGTGATGTTTTGGTTAAATCAGCCACTGAATTAGTCGATACCAAATACTACGCAGCAACCCGCCAATTAATTGCTGCACTAGAAGCTGTGCAGCCCAAGGCTCGCCATAATGCAGGTATTGGCCACCTACCCCAAGGTGCAAAGCTGTACAAAGCAATGATCCAGCATTTAGGTAACTCAAACAGAACCGCTGAGGATATTCATCAGCTTGGGTTAACAGAGGTTGCACGTATCACCGCAGAAATGGACGGATTACTGAAAAAAGTCGGCTATGTTAACGGCACTGTGGGTGAGCGCATGCAGATATTGCTAAATGATCCCAAATACCTTTACCCCAATACACCTGAAGGCAAGCAACAGCTGATGGCCGATATTGATGCTGATTTAGCACTTATTGACGCTAAATTACCGCAATGGTTTGGTCGTTTACCCAATCAAGACGTAGCGATTGCAGCGGTACCAGACAGCCGCGCGGCATCAACTAGTGGCGCATTTTACGATGCACCCTCACAAGATGGCAGCCGTAAAGGTACGTTTTGGATAAGCTTATATGACACGGCTTCATTGCCATCATATTCATTGCAAACCCTGACTTACCACGAAACCAATCCTGGGCATCATTTGCAAACCATTATTGGCTTATCTGATGAACTGCCATTACTCAGTACCGTGTTTTACTCTAACGCTGCGGGTGAAGGTTGGGCCTTGTATGCTGAACGTTTAGCTGCCGAGATGGGCATTTATGCCGATGACCCAATTGACGATATTGGGCGCCTACAATCTGAGCTGCATCGTGCAGTACGTTTAGTCGTAGATACTGGCATGCATGCAAAAGACTGGAGCCGCGAGCAAGCCATTGACTATGCCATTGCCACCGAAGGAATTCATCAATCAGAAGCCACAGCCGAAATTGAACGTTACACCGTATGGCCAGGGCAAGCGCTAGGTTACAAACTCGGTGAATTGAAAATTATTGAGTTACGTGAAAAAGCCAAACAAACCTTAGGCGATAAGTTCGACATTAAAGTGTTTCACGACCGTTTATTAGAAAACGGCGCATTGCCGCTGGATTTGATGGAGCAAAAAATTAATCAGTGGCTGGCCCACGAAACCGCAAAATAGGTTGATTAACGGGCCATGATAACGTGTGTCACAGGACAGCTCGGCCCTGTGACACTTTACATTGACTGGTGTGAATTATTGTTGAGGCTGTTGAAATGTCGCTAATTGCTGAGTGTATTTATTCAGATAAAACGGATGCTCAGTACTTGCTAAGGCTTGTTTTTCAGCCGTAATCGCTTTAGTTAACTCGCCTGAGTCCGCATACACCATGGCTAAAGCATGATACGCGGTATGCGCCTTCGGATAAGCATTTAGCGTATCTTGATAGACCGCAATGGCTTGTGCAGGATTATTGTCAACAAAACTGTCTCCAAGTGCCAATAACGAATCAATAGCGGGTACATCAAAACCATACACGTCATCAGACAAGCGTTTATAGTAGGCTAAAATCGTTCTCGTTCCTTGTTGTGATATTGCGGAGTCTGCAGCCAATACAGTATGCACATCGTTAAATATCATCTCGATACCCATGGCCGTAGCCAAAATGGGTTGCGTCATATAGTAACTGCCATCAAAGCGTTTTATTTTATAACTCAGTTGCGCATTGGCGTGGGTTACAAGCATATCTTCAAGCATGGCAAACGAGTCGAGTTGTCTTTGTTCAAAATCGCTGTCACTGGTGCTCATAAACAACAATCTTTGCTTACCCTTGAGAGTGTTAAGCCGCTTAGGCGCATCGTTTAGCACAAAGGCAAAATCATCAGACAGTACTGGGCTGGCAGCAATATAAGCATTAAATAACTGAGGGCGATTGAGTAAGCTATGCAACACTAAGCCAGCATTGCCAGTAAAGCCGTTAAAAATTCGAAAGCCATTGGTGCGGTATTGCTTGTCGATGGCGGGCAGCAAATGCTGTTCAAAAAAGTCGAGTAATCCTTGATCGCCTCGTTTCTCAATCGCGGCAGACTTTAACTCCCCCAACCCTTTATGGCCATTTGGCGCAGTAATAATAATGGTGTCTAACCACGGCCAACCACCATTATGGCTCATCCAATCGTGCATACCGCTTAAATACAAATGACTGCGAGGATGGAGATCCAATAACACCACATAACGTTTGTCGGGGTGCTCGGCATAGTCATGAGGTAACGTCACAACAAAGTCGGCCGCGGTGCTAAATGAGTTTAAGTTAACGCTGAGGATCTCGGTTTGCGGTTGTGGAAATGCATCAATTTTCGGCGCATTCGCAGCATGGGTATTTACAGCGATGACACTCAGTAACAGCGAGCCAATAAACAGGCATCGCCCCCATAAATTCAATCCCTTAGTGGTGTAGCCGTTAATTACTGTAACCATATTATCGTCCTTGTTTTGTACACCTTATTGAACCTAACAGACCCACTAACACAAGGCAATTTAGCATTATCTAAATCTAGCTCACATCTTGTACTAAAAGTCGTCAAACCTCGACGCAATATAATCAATAGCACTAGCCTTAGCGGCCAATAAAGCATAGGATCATCATTAAGTTAATTATTGTTTGGGAGTCACAAATCTTATGAGTATTAGAGCTATCATCGTTGATACCGCCGGTACCACTACCGATCTTAACTTTATTCAGGATGTGTTATTTCCATATTCACGCACTGCAATGGCTGAGTTTCTTGAGCAAAACCAACACAATGTTTTGGTTGATTGTTGCATCAGCGACATTAAAGATATCGCCCTTGAGCAAGATGCCTCGTTAGCGCGTGTGACTGAAATTTTACAGCAGTGGATCGACGAAGACCGTAAAGTTACGCCTCTGAAAACCTTACAAGGTTTGATTTGGAAGCAAGGCTACAATCGTGTTGATTTTACAGGGCATATTTACCCTGATTTTATCGACAGCATTGAGCGCATTAAAGAAAAAGGTATCCGTATTTATAGCTTTTCTTCAGGTTCTGTCGAAGCACAAAAACTGTTATTTAGCCACTCTGACTCAGGTGATTTAACCCCTTCATTTAGCGGCCATTTTGATAGTCGCACTGGCAATAAATTAGACAAGCAAGCCTATTGCAACATTTGCAATACGATTAGCCTCAAGCCAAAGCAAATTTTGTTTGTGTCAGATGTTGCTGAAGAGCTAAAAGCCGCTGCAGCAGCGGGAATGACAACCTGCCAAATGCTTCGCTTTGCCGGCCAGCGCCAAGCAGATTGTAAAAAAGTGACCAGTTTTAATGAGCTGCATTTTGACTAAGCCTCGGGTTTAAACAATATGACTAAAAAAACGACCTTAAGGGTCGTTTTTTGTTTTCGTTAAAAGCAAAGCTCGTTCACCCAACTCATCTTATTTACCTAGCTCACCATAACTCACCAGACTTAACTGGGAAACGCCGGCGAGATGCATTTCTTCACTTCAAAATGGTAACCATATTCGCCATTGATATCAGGGGTGATCTCTAAAATTTCATAATCATTAAGCTCTACCACATGCGACTTCGCTGACTTTTTACAACGCGATTTGGCATTGGCCTCAAGCTGAAATGCAAATAAAGCAATCGCTTTACGCACGCTAGAAAAATACTGGCTGCGTAGTTGGTTATAAGGTTGTTTAGCAATTTCATCGATAGCGTCTAATTCTTTTTCACGCTCAATTTCTGCCGCCGTTTTAGCTTTAGGTACTGGTTTAGGTTTCGGCTTCACCTCTTTTGCTAGGCCGCTCGCAACCAAAGCCAAATCATTTTCGACTATTAACGCTTCTTCAGGTTGGGCTTCAACGAGTTGCACGACTTGCGGGTCGTCTAAGGCTTTTTCTACTTGGCCGTAAAGATCCATTAACATGGCTAAGTGATACAACACCACAGCCGCAAGCACCACTCGCACCCAAAATGTGGTGCGATGAAAATGTTGATGATTAATCAGTCTAAAATTAGTCACGCCAAAAGGACGCAATAAAAATGACACGCTAAACATTAGCGGGAAAATAAGCTGTAAAAGCAACAACACAATACTGCTCATAATCACGCTCCACGCAGGAATATAAAGCAATATTGCAAAGTTGTGAGTGTAATTGAAACTGTTCGATGCCACGCCTACTACATCGTTTACTACCGAGCTTGAACTGGCAACCGCAAAGTTAGCCACAATGGCATAAAACAATAATAACACCGCCTTACCCGCCAAACTGTGCCACATACGTTCAAACAAATGCCAAAACTCAATCGACATTGCAATAACACTAATCACCGCTACCCACACCACAGAGTCTGTAGTAAACAATAATACTATCGCAAGCAGATACAACTTTTGCGGTAAGCTTAGTTGGGTTTGTAACCTTGTTAGCCGTGCTGAAAATACCGCCCAACCAGACGACAGCCATGTGCTAGAGGTGGTTAATAATGTCGGTTTTGGCAAGATAAAGTCCTTATAAATTGTCGGCCAGTGGCCATAACCCTTGTTGTTCCGTCTTGTGACTGGTAGATTAACGACGCTTTCAAACAAGCGTTTAATTTTAATCTCACACAGGGTATCCCATGGAAGACTTTTTAGCCAAACACGCTATCAGCACTCAAATTCAAGTCGCCTGGGGGGAAATGGATGCACTGCAACATGTTAATAATTCGGTCTACTTTAAGTATTTTGAAACGGCGCGTCTCGATTTCTTTAATCAAATTAACCTACTTGCCGACTTAAAAACCACAGGTGTAGGCCCGGTATTAAGCGAAACTAACGCCCGCTTTAAGCGCCCGCTGACGTTTCCTGACTCAATTATTGTAGGCATCAAAATTAGCGACATTACAGAAGACCGCTTCGTGATGCATTACACCGTGTTTAGCCAGACTCAGCAATCGGTCACTACACAGGGTTGGGCTAAAGTGGTGATGTTTAACTTTAAAACGGGACAAAAAGCCAAATTAACCCCAGAATTACTGGCCGCCCTATCGAAGCATCAGTAAATGTCTGTAATAAATATTGAAATCAATACACTACAAGGATAACACCATGAGTAATCAAGACGTCGTCACCGTAGAGCACCAAGCCGAACAACATCGTTTTGTGGTCAACATTCAAGGCGTTGAAGCCATGCTTGAATACCACTTAGCGGACCAAAGTATTGATTTTCATCGCACCTTTGTTCCACCAGCATTGCGCGGCCAGGGGATTGCAGAAAAGCTAGTGCGTACTGGGCTGGCATGGGCAAAATCTGAAGGTTTTCATATTAATGCCAGCTGCAGTTATGTGGTTAAGTTTTTGCGTTAATTAGCCGTTTACCGGACCCGTCAACGCAGCTAATTGCTGGCGCACATTGTCGGCCAATGGTTCGCTTTTTTCGGTTTGATAATTGTAATGCACCATGGTGGTAGTGGCTTCTGCGGTCTTTTTACCGTTTTGCCAACAGCTTTGTAAAATATCAAAACTACTGTTGCCCAAACGGCTAATGTGAGTTTTCACCGTCACTTCTGTGCCGTAGTAGGTTGGCGCGGCGAAGGCGATGGTAAAACCGGCAATAATCATATTCCATTTAGTTAAATCTTGCCCCGGATTTACAATATCAAAAATCGGCTCACGCGCTGCTTCAAACCACACAGGGATTACGGTGTTATTGATGTGTCCTAAAGCATCGGTTTCACAAAAACGCGGTTTAAGGGTCATGCTAAATTGAGTGTCTGCCACAAAAAAGTCCTTTCTTATTATGTTGAGTCCATTGATGTTTTTCGATGAACAAATGTCATTAACCCATTCTAACGACACATCTCACTCGAGGTCATTAAAAATGTCTTTATTGCGAAGGAATTATTGGGGCATGTTAGGGGGCAAACAGTAACCATCTAAAAAATCAAATAAAATTATTTTCTCGATTGGGGATCGTACTCATCTATGATGGCCAAAATCAACTAAACAGACAAAATGCCATCAAATATCGGCTTAAATCATTGTCACTCTGAAGCCAAACAACTAGAACTTATTTCCATGCTTAGCTTTGTCTGCTGCAACTTCAGCCGCTATTTCAGCACGAACTTCCTTGATGTCCTCTAAAGCATCAAACTGATACTCAACAAAAATTTGATAGTATTTACTCTGTAACAGGTAAAGTGACATGAATAAAACAATGACGGCTAACAGATATGCATAAATAAATGTGGCCTCTTGTGCGATTAAAAACACTGTCGGCAAAAATATAATAAATAAAATACAGAAATACCATTTAAAGACTTTTACAGCAAAGAAAGATCCTCTAACAATTGCATAATTGAAGCCATTGAAAAGAATTACTAATGCCGCAAAATATAAGAATAGAAGCTCGCTCCCTATATCAACTATACCAAAATAAAACTCTAAAATGAGAAAATTTAAAAGCGATATGGCAAGCATCATGAATAGTATCGTAGCTAAAAAAGCCCCTATGGACTTCATAGGTGGAAATAATCCGACAATATCGCCATCACTTTTCTTTTTAGTTTGTCTTTTCATCAATCAGCGAGCTCTTCATATATACCAATAGCCATTGTTTCAATTGTTCCATTGAATAGGCTACCAGAAACGCTCATTGAAACTCCAACGGCATCCATTAAATGTAAACGAAATTCATGGATAATTTTTATGTTGCCTTTTCGAGCCATTAATTTTACTAACTCACCTGAAATAACTAGGTAAATTAAGGCGGGTAACGTCCAAGGACTGATTACACTTTTTGACCAATAAAACAGATCTACAAGTGAGTTTAATCAACGAAGAGCGGTTTTAATATTTAGCGCCTTCTTCAGCAGCTATCTCCGCAAGAACAGATTTATAGTCTTCAACACTATTTAATCGATGTTGAACAAAAATTCGATATTTTTTACTGTCTAAAATAAAAATTGAGCTCATCGCTAAAACTGCTGAAACCAATTTAACAATAAATAATTCCACGGAAAAGCCTTCTATTATCACAATAGGGATCAGTAAAACTAAGAGAGCATATTGGAATAGCTTTAGAACCTTGACGGCAAAAAATGAACCTAGAATAACTTGGTAATTCACCAAGAAAAAAATGATAGATAAAACGGCTAACACGCCTAAAATCGCTTCTGGTGAAGGGTCAAAATAAAAATTCATTGCAACAGATGCCCCTACACCTAATGATATAGTCATCAGCACAGAAGCAATTAAAAAGGTTATAAATGACAACAAGGGCGGAAATATCCCAAAAGTAACATCCTCACCTTGCGTATTTTTCATCATTCAACACTCATCTCTTCAAAAAACCACTAGCAATTTTCTAGCTAAATGATTGTCATAAAACGACTGAGTGCTAGATCTAAAAACAGGCTTTCCATTTACCGTGATTATTTCCATAGTTCCCTCTATGCTGCCTAATTTTAAAATAGAGTATTGTACCGCTACTGGAAATACTGACAATTATCACTAAGTATTACTAAAAAGGACGCGAATGCGTCCTTTGGGGATGTTCTTGATGAAGCGTTACTGCCCATACATGGCATTAATTTCACTGTGATATTTGCTGTAAATCATTTTACGACGCAGCTTTAGTGTTGGAGTGATAAGTCCAGATTCCATCGAGAATGCTTCATGTAATAAGGTGAATTTTTTGATTTTTTCAAACCCAGCTAGCTCATGTTGAAGCTCGATTAAGCGCTGTTCAAAATGTGCCACCACTTGTGAGTGACGTAACAACTCAATTGGGTTTTCAACATGTATGCCCTGCGCAGTAGCCCAGGTATTTAACGCTTCAAATGCTGGCACAATCAGCGCTGACACGTAATTGCGTGCATCGGCAACTATGGCCACTTGTTCGATAAACGGGCAACATGCAACCTTACCTTCAACACGCTGTGGGGCAATGTATTTACCGTTAGAGGTTTTCATTAACTCTTTGATACGGTCGGTAATATATAAGTTACCTTGTTCATCAATACGTCCTGCATCACCGGTTTTTAGCCAACCGTCCTCAAAGGCTTCGGCGGTGTCATCGGGGCGATTGTAATAGCCTCGCATTACCGTGTCGCCACGGACTAAAATCTCATCGTCTTTGCCCAGCTTGATTTGCATGGCATCTAACGGCTTACCGTTTGAGCCTGGCACGCGATTATCTAGGGTATTACACGTTACTGTGGCACAGGTTTCGGTCATGCCGTAACCACACAACACAGGTACGCTAATACTGTGGAAAAAGTTACCCACATTGACATCGAGTGCTGCGCCACCCACTGGCATAAATTTAAGTCGGCCGCCGAGCACTTGCTGTAATTTGCTGTAAACCAGCTTATTCGCCAGCGTCCACTGGGCACTTAACCATAAACTCGATTTAGCACGGCCTTGGTCTACTTCAAATTGACGCTTACCGACTTTCATCGCCCAGGCGAACAATGCTTGGCGTACTTTAGGCGCTTTACCGACTTTGTCGTGCACGGCACTGTAAATTTTTTCTAAAAATCGTGGCACGACACATAAGGTGTGTGGCTTAACGGCAACCAGAGCTTGTTTAATTTTATTGGTGTCATTTAAGTAAACATTATGTCCGCCACGGCACAATACATACATGCTCCAGCCGCGTTCAAATACATGGCTTAACGGCAAAAAGGCTAAAGACACATCACCGGCGGTAAAAGGTAATTTTTGGTCATGTTGATTGATCATCGAGGCAAAATTGCGGTAATCGATCATCACCCCTTTTGGGTTACCAGTTGTGCCAGAGGTATAAATCAATGTGAGCAAGTCATCAAGATTGGTATTGGCTAGTCGGCTGGTTAACTCTTGGGTCACGCTTGGATTAAATTGTGCGGTTAATAGCGAATCAAAATACAGGTGATGATCGGCGCGTAAGCTAACATTGGCATCAAACACGACAATCTGTTGCACACAGTCGGCTTGAGCGGCAATGTCACACGCCATGTCATATTGCTGCTGATCACCGGCAAAAATTAATTTTGCTTGAGCGTCATTAACAATAAACACCGCTTGTTCAAGTGTACTGGTTGGATAGACAGGCACCACTACATTACGCGCTTTAAGTGCACCAATATCAGCACAAGTCCACTGTGGGCAGTTTTGTGACAATATCACTACTTTGTCTTGCACTTGTAAGCCAAACTCAATCAACAGTTGGGCAACCGTGTCAGTTAATGTATTGAATTTATTCCAAGTAACAGTATGCCAAGGAGCTGGCATTTCGAAGCCTTCTAGAGCAATATTATTGCCTAAAGACTGACTTTGCTGTTGCAGAAGTCGTACGACGTGGTATTGATTTAATGACATTTAACAGTGGCCTTTTTAGCTTACAGGTGTTCCGCTTTTTGCATTCTACCTTAAGCCAATTAAAACCATAAGAGCTTTTACTCTATAAGTGCGATTAACATCACGTTCACAAGCAAAACTGATAAACAACAAACGCCGGTTTAAGGCGCGGTGATGCCATGCTTCCAAAGTTGACGTTTACCCCACCTTAATGCCAACACACCCACTACGGCTAACGGAATATCCAGCAATAGCCACGGGGTAATACTGTCGCCATCTCTTAGTGCGGCAAAACTCATCGACACAATTATCGAGTGTACAAACACCACAAACATTGCCGCGGTTGCTTGGTGGCTATTACGGCTTGCCGACCCAGTGCCGAGCATAATTGCGCAACCCCAAAAGGTGCTTAACCCTAAGTGGACTAAAAACAATAAGCTAAATTGTGGCTCAAACAAGAATTGCAATAAACCAATCCCTGTGACAATGAACACCATGGCCGCAATAAAACGATATTGGCTGTAAAAAAAGGCGTCTTTCATCCCGTTTAACCCGCTATAACAAGGCAATAAAAATAAGCTTTCGGTGGCACGCCAACGCTGAATACGGCTCCAATGAATAATCGCACAGCTTATTACCGAGAATTGAGCAATTAAAAACATCGCAGGCAGATTAAAGTCAAACAGCCACGAAAACAGCATTAACCCGATAGCAATAACAGGCAGGGCTAACATCATCATGGTTAATACTGGGCCAATAAAGAAATTCATTGGATGAAACAAGCGCTCGAATCTGCTAATCCACGCGAAACCTTTAATACTCGGTAACCACATCAAACCCATTTGCACAGCATTGAGATACACCACCCGAGCATCGCTGTTCCAGCGCAGTTGCCGACACAAAACAGTCACACGATAAAACAGCATAGCGACAATGATTACACTGGCCCACTGCGACACACTAGAGGCGAGCTCGTCTAAAAATGGCACCATAATAAACAGCGCAAAAGATAAGTGAAAATAGTGGCTACGCCACAAGCAGAGCCATATAAATCCAAGTCCTACCGCAACGGCTAACCACAATTGCGCTATCACGTCATACGCCGAAAAGATCACACAAGCCAACACCTGCAAACTAATAATAGCGATTGCAATAGTCAGTGATTGTTGCAATACATTGGCTTGATAACCCGGAATTAACTGGCTGTTCTCAGTCGCCACTAAACGATTTAACTGCCAGGCAATACTGGCAGCGGCTGAGACTGTCGACATTGCAAAAACCAAACTCACCACGTCAGTTTTTCCACTGATTAGCAACACAATCCCCAATACCAACCCAAGCAGGCTTGTGCCCAAAAAGCTGACACTGCCTAAGTCATATAACCATAAGCGCAACATCCCTTGGTATGGTTTACGCCATGTAGCTTGTGGGCTATGAGTTTGCAGCGCACTCATCGGTGCAGCTCCATAAATAACTGTTCTAAATTTAATGATTTTTCATTTTGTACACCTGCAATAACCTCTGGATTACCCTGGGTGTCCACCAGCACGGTTTGTCCGGTTTGGCTTAATATTTTATAGTTTGAGGGTAACTGAGTGTCATCGCTAATACTGAGTAATTTAACCTCCTCGCGTAGAGCATCAATTTCTTTAAACAGCACTAACTCGCCTTTTTTAATTAGTGCAACATGGCTGGCGACACGTTCTAAATCGGAGGTGATGTGCGATGAAAATAAAACTGCCGAGCCAGAATCGAGGGCGAGGTCAAATAAGTCACCCATAAATTGCCGACGGGCGATAGGGTCGAGGCTAGCGACGGGTTCGTCGAGTAATAACAAGCTTGGTCGATACGCCATCGCCATGATTAATGCTAAAGATTGGCGCTGGCCGACAGACAGTTTTTGCACGGCTTGAGTGACATCTAAATCAAAACGCTTTAACCAATCTTGCTCTAAGGCGATGTCCCAATGGGAATAAAAACTGCGGTGCAATTCTAAGGCTTTATCGATGGTGAAGCCTTC
Source organism: Shewanella sp. MF05956 (assembly GCF_059758055.1). Lineage (NCBI taxonomy): Bacteria > Pseudomonadati > Pseudomonadota > Gammaproteobacteria > Alteromonadales > Shewanellaceae > Shewanella > Shewanella sp. MF05956. The sequence goes on from NZ_JCAYNV010000010.1 coordinate 172,468, forward strand.
ATAACCAAAAGGCTGTTGTGGTACATAGCCAATACGCTGTTTTGCGGCAATAGATAGCGCTTCAGGCGATTCACCTAAGGTGTTGATGTTGCCGCTGTCGATATCGACAATCCCTAACGCGCAACGCATTAATGTCGATTTACCCGCGCCGTTTTGACCGAGTAATCCTACCACCATGCCAGGGTAAAGTGTCATCGACAAATCGCGCAACACCTTATGTCCGGTTGCAGACTTAGTTGTCTCGGCATAGATTTTATTGACTAGATTAAACTGTAAAACGGGCTTATCTTCGGCTTCCATGTTCGACTTTCCTATCAACATTCAACTAAATAATTATTACTTTTTATCCCAAAATTGCTTTAACAATTGCTGTAACTCGTCGTAATCCACACCTAATTGTTGTGCTTGCTCAACTAATGCGCTTAACTGCGGTGCTAATAAACTGCTACCAGAAGCATTATTTGCAGAGGTTCTGGCGGCCACGCGTGACGGCTGGCCACGACGACGCTCAACCCAGCCCTGGTCGACAAGTTGTTGCATCGCACGCGACACTGTCATTGGGTTTACCGCCAAATGTTCGGCCAATTGGCGCACTGAAGGTAGTACATCTTCAGGGTGCAATTGTCCGCCGACAATTAAGCGCACGATTTGATCGTGCAATTGTCGATAAATGGGTTCGCCACTGCTGGGGTTGACATTTAGTAATTCTAACATTAGCCTTTAGCAACTGTATTAATACATTGATACACTCATACACTAGATGTTAAGGTATCATAATCGTCATGAAATGCAAAAAGGAAACGTTCCGATGATCAACAGGAAGTTTGTCAACACAACCTCAATATCGCGATTACGCGCTTTAGGTTTATGCCAATCGGCAACTCGCGCTAGCCGCTGGGTTGCTGTTGCAGTGGCTATTTTGCTCGCTAATCACAGCGTTGCAGATACCGCAGACACGCTCGTTACTGCGCCAGCTAAAACAACCACCTGTTATTTAGATGGCCTAGACGAGCAGTTTCAATGCGGAAAAATCAGCGTACCTGAAAATCCAAAGCAACCTGACGGTAAGCAAATCGACATTCATTTTGCAATTTTACCCGCAATTAAAAACACCCACCCAGATGAAGCGCTATTAGCCATCGCTGGCGGCCCAGGCCAATCGGCTATCGAAAATGCCGCAGGCTTTAACAGCATGTTGACTAAGGTACGCCAGCAACGCGATATTTTACTCATCGACCAACGCGGTACTGGCCAATCAAACATTTTGAGCTGCGATGACGGTGATTTAAATGCGCTCAGCGTGAATGAAGACAACCTCGACATGCTGGCGATAACCGAAAAATGTTTAGCGGAGATTGATGCAGACGTCACCCAATACGGCAGTAACACCGCATTAAAAGACTTTGAAGCGGTTCGCGAATATTTAGGTTACAAAAAGCTGCATGTTTACGGTATTTCTTATGGTACACGCATGGCACAGCTTTATATGCGTCATTACCCTGAAGCACTAGCCACGGTAACATTAGACGGTGTAGTGCCTATGCAGCAGAGCGTCGTCGCCATTGGTAGCTCCATTGAACGGGGTTTAAATGTGCTGTGGCGCGATTGTAAAAGCACTCCAGAATGTCAGCAGCAGTTTCCTGATTTAGTCGACGAATACAATCAAGTCGATCAACAACTTGCAGATGCACCGATTAGCCAAAAAGTGCGCGACCCACAAACCGATGAACCTAGCGACTTTTTGCTCACTCGCAGTAAGTACTCAGGGGCTATCCGCATGGCAATGTATATGCCCAATATCCGTGCGCTTATTCCTCACGCGATACACCAGGCAGCACAAGGCAACTACCAACCCATTTTAGGTATTTACGCCTTAACGGCCGACAGCACAGGCATTGCCATTGGCATGCACGCGTCAATAGTATGTGGCGAAGATATTCACCGTATTACCGAGCAAATGCGTAAAGATGCTAAAGAGTCTTACATCAGTGGCAGCATGCTAGATGGACTAGAAAAAACCTGCCAGGTATGGCAAATGCCCCCTGAAGATGACAGCTTTAGCGAGCCCGTCGACAGCGACATACCCACCCTATTATTGTCTGGCGAGCTTGACCCTGCGACACCACCAAACTGGGGCGCATTGGCACAAGAAAAGCTTACTAAGTCAAAGCATTTTATTGCACCTTACGCAACGCACGGAGTGGCCTATCAAAGTTGTGGTAATGATTTAGTGGCTCAACTGGTTGAACAAGGATCATTAAAAGACATTGACGGTGAATGTTTACAAAAAGACGTACGCCGCAGCTTTTACCTCAATGCCAACACGGTAGAAATACTACCGGAAGCCGCAACCTCTGAACCAGAATCAACAGAGGCTAAAGCAACAGACACCAAATCGACAGACGCTGCACCGACAAGCTCTGAAACTCAAACCGACACAACAGCGCCAGCAAACACTGCTGCAGATAAGGAATAGTCATGATTACTGTTGCAAACTTAACCAAAAAAATTGGCGATGTGCAGGCATTAGACAATTTAAGCTTTAGCGCTGAAAATGGTCAAATCACCGGGTTACTTGGGCCTAATGGCGCCGGAAAAACCACCTGTTTACGCACTTTATTTGGTTTGCTCAAACCAGACTCTGGCACCGCCACAGTAGACAATATTGATGTAGCGGTTGACCCAATAGGTGCAAAAAAGCAATTAGGCTTATTTCCTGATCCATTTGGATTGTACGAGCGCCTTACACCGCGTGAATACATTAGTTTCTTTGCCGAGCTCAGCGGCATGTCACGCAAGCAAGCCAAAGAAGCCACAGCCAATGTGATTGCGCAATTAAAGCTAGAAGACATTAGCGACCGTCGCTGTAAAGGTTTCTCGCAAGGTCAGCGGATGAAAACCGCACTGGCACAAGCCATAGTGCATCAGCCAAGTAACATCATTTTAGATGAGCCCACCCGCGGACTTGATGTGATGAGTACCCGCTTACTGCGCGACATTTTATTGCAACTTAAAGCGAAAGGTCACTGTGTATTGTTTTCAAGTCATGTCATGCAAGAAGTCGCCGCATTATGTGACCGTGTCATTGTGATGGCAAACGGCAAAGTGGTCGCCATTGGTAGCCCTGACGAACTGTGTCAACAAACCGGCAAAGACTCACTAGAAGATGCATTTATCGAACTTATCGGTACTGACGAAGGGATTGCAGCATAATGAAAATGATACTCGCAATGGTGCGCAAAGAACTTATCGATGCAGCACGAGACAAACGATCCGTCATGGCCGGATTATATTACGCCATGGGTACACCACTGATTATGTGTGGCTTATTTATGGTGTTAATTGGTCAACTGTCTAGCCCAGAAGATCTTAGCATCAAGATTAATAATGCCAATAACGCCCCAGATTTAGTGCGCTACTTAAGCAATAACGGCATTAATCATGGTGACGATGACGAAGCGAAAAAAATCATCTTAACCATCAGCGACGATTACGCCGCAAACATGGCTAAGGCCAAACCGGCAGAAGTGTTATTGGTTGCTGATAACTCAGATGAAAAGCTGCAAAAGTCTATTCGCCGTCTTGAGCGTCAATTACAAACGTACAGTTCGGAAATGGGCAGTATTCGCTTAATTGCCCGCGGGATTAATCCGCGCATTACTCAGCCAATCAAAATCAATGTTGAAGACAAGGCCACGGCAGATTCTAAAGGCGGGATGATCTTAGGCATCGCTATTTTCACCATGATGTATTCAGTGTTTATTTCTGGCATGAACCTCGCCATCGACACCAGTGCCGGCGAACGTGAGCGTAACTCACTGGCATTACTGCTCAGTCACCCAATGAGCACCCGCGAATTAGTCATCGGTAAAATTATTGCCGTAACCTGCTTTGCTCTGCTGGGACTCATTTTAATCTTGCTGGTATCAAAAGTAGCTTACCCCTTTGTGCCTTGGCAAGAAATCGGCTTTACCGTCAACATTAGCCAGGACTTTATGGGGCTTATGTTCGTGGTCGGTATCCCTGTCGCACTCATGGCAGCGACCTTGCAATTGTACGTGTCGTTTATGGCCAAAACCTTTAAAGAAGCGCAGTCATACTTAACTATGGTGTTATTTGTGCCACTGGCACTGTCAATGGCAGCCAGTTACAACATTGCCCCAGACGTACTGCAATGGTTACCGGTATCGGGTCAGCAACAAGCATTAATGGACTTTATTAAAGGCCGCGAAATCCCAATGATGCAGTTAATCGTGTCATCGGTGGCCACCTTAATCATTGCTGTGGCACTGGCAGCAGGATTAGAGAAGTCACTAAAAAGTGAAAAAGTGGTCTTTGGTTTATAAGCTTTTTTACCAAGAGTGACTGATAACGAACAACTGATAAAAATAAGTAAACGTCATCCAGCCTTCGCGGCAATCCGTTAAGGCTGGATAATATACAAGGTTGAATAATTAAGGAGTGATTATGAACGATGATATGGCGATTATCGCACTGGTATTTATCGTAATTGTTGGTACTACGGCATCCGAAATGTTTAAGCACTATTTAAAGCACAAACAAAAAGCCGAAGCCGATGGTCTCGCAGACATGAAAGCACAAAACCAGGCATTGATTGAGCGAGTGCAAGTGCTGGAAAGATTGGTAACCGACAGCGACTTTGATTTAAAGCAACAGTTTAAAAACTTGTAAGCTTGGTACTCCATCGTTCGCACCTGCCCTTATAAACTTATCCAGCAATAATACCGATAAACATGCCCAAAAATAAAAAATGCCGTCATAGTTGACGGCATTTTAGTAATACTGATTTGTATTGCTACGGAGCGGTATTTCTGCAGAACAGGATTTAGCGTGACTGCAATGTCATGTCACACTTACTTCGCTTTAGGTCTAAATGGCTTAATGACCGCTTCGTCACACACCAAAAATGGTCCGTCCATTAAGTCGATGCAATACGGAATGGCAGGGAATACCGCGTCTAAACATTCACGGATAGACTTAGGTTTGCCGGGTAAATTCACTATTAGCGAATCGGCACGTAGCCCTGCTGTTTGACGTGATAAAATAGCTGTAGGGACAAACTTTAATGACTCTGCGCGCATCAGTTCACCAAAGCCTGGCATCATACGGTCGCACACAGCTTCGGTTGCTTCAGGGGTGACATCGCGTTTTGCTGGGCCGGTGCCACCGGTGGTGACAATTAAGCAGCAATCTTGGTTATCAGCAAGATCAATCAAGGTGGCTTCAATGACATCTTGTTCATCTGGGATCACCTTGTATACAGGCTCCCACTCTGAAGTTAAATACTCACTCAATACATCAATAATGGCTTTACCAGATAAGTCTTCATATATACCCGCACTAGCACGGTCACTGACGGTCACGATGCCGATTTTAGCTTTACTCATGGTGATATTTCCCTAATATGGGGTCATTAACCTCGATTCGCATGGAGGTTAAATCAAGAATTTAGTTATAGGCAGCTAATCTACCAAAAAACATCTACATCACAAAATTACAGACCCATAAATGCAAACCGTCTCAAAAAATGACATCAGCCAGGCGGTTCCTTATACTGACTACAGCGAACAGATATTGGATTTTATTATGCAAAAACAACAACGCGGCTTTACTCTGATTGAATTAGTGGTAGTGATTATTATTTTAGGGATTTTAGCCGTGGTCGCCGCGCCGAAGTTTATAAACTTAAAAAGTGATGCGGTCATAGCCAATTTAAATGGCTTACAAGGTGCATTAAAGTCGGCTAACACTCTGGTGTATTCAAAGGCAGTATTGGCTGGCCAGGAAAAACTCGACCCAGGTTCGGTGACATTGAATGGGAATGCTGTAAGTACAACATTGGGATATGTTACGCCTTTGGCTGATAACGTCGCATTGGTCCTTGATGGCTCATTTGAGGTAGTTGGAGATCCGTCGAAGACAGATATTCTCGCTGATTGGGCGGTATTTTATAATTCCGGAGTAGCTCCATCAGTATCTATTTACCCTAAGGGGTATACGTCCTTTGATGGTTGCAGTTTACGTTACTTGGCCAGTTCCGCAGACCCTACAGACCCAACCTTTTACAGCTTAACCACTAGCGGCTGTTAATTTCCCTAGTTCTATTAAACCCCAATATAAGCCCACAATATTGATACTGCCTGCAATGACTCGTGCAGTATCAGTATCAATGCTTATGTTGAGTTTACAACCATGCTTACGTTTAAGAGTTATAGGTGTTTAAAACTGATAAACGTTTAAAAGCATTAACGCTTAACACTAACCGTTAAAATACCTTCAGCCGCCATAGTCGCGACTTGCTGCAACTCATCAACGCTTGCCCCTTCCGACGCCTGCATCGACAAACCTTGAAACAATGCGGTCATCAGGCTAGCCAATACCACAGGTTCACAACGCTCTTGTAATTCGCCTTTGAGCTTAGCTTGCTCAAATCGATCGGCCAACTGTTGCTTATGCTTTAATTTACGCGCTAACACGGTTTGTTTAATCGACTCGCTCGCTTCACTACACGACAATGTGCTGTTAATTAACGCGCAACCTTGTGGGTGGCTGCAATCGGTAAACTGGGCGGCGGCACCGAGCAATAATCCTCGGATAACATCGGCAATGTGATCGTGCTGAAAGGCAATATTAAACAGTGAGTCTGGTCGATTTTCATATAAGTCGATAGCTTTAAAGAACAACTGCTCTTTATTGCCAAATGCCGCATATAGACTTGGCTTTTTAATGCCCATCGCCTCGGTGAGTTCGTTTAAAGAAGTCCCTTCATAACCATTACGCCAAAACACATTAAGCGCTTGCTCCAAAGCGATGTCGATATCAAACCCACGTGGGCGACCAACACAAGCGGCTTTAGTTATTGTCATAAGTTGTACCTCATATTTTAACGAACCCTTTATTATCATAGTGTTAAATAAAAACACTAATCTAAGGCGGGCATATTTATGCGCATTATTAAACCACAAATTGTGCTAATTGTGTGCCGACTTATCACAAAATGAGTGATTAATTCCCCATTGATGTGCGCCACAACAAACACTTTGTCGTATGTGCTTATTTCATCTTCACACTAAATGAACATTTGGTCAAAATAATTTCATACTCATCGGTACAAAATACGTTGACAGGGTTATTTTAATCTATATATTACCGTTCGGTACAGAACAATTTCATACCAACCGGTATAAAACTGTAGCAACAGACAAAAAGTAACGCAACCAGTAGCCCGTTAAACAACGTAAAAGCTATTGATTAGAGGAAAGTAACATGACTATATTTAAATCAATTCAATCCACGTTGTTAGTTAGCCTAACGGCATTGCTACTTGTGGCTTGTGGGCAAGCTCCAGCGCAACAACAAGCAGGTGCACCTGCAGCCCCTGAAGTGAGTGTTGCTAACGTCATTCATGAACGTATTACCGAGTGGGACCAGTTTACTGGGCGCTTACAAGCACCAGAAAAAGTCACATTGGTACCGCGCGTGTCGGGTTATATCGAATCAGTAAACTTTAAAGAAGGGGCATTGGTTAACAAAGGCGATGTGTTGTTTACCATTGACTCAAACGTGTTTACCGCTGAAGTCGAACGCCTTCAAGCTGAGCTAACCAGTGCACAATCGGCTAATCAATTGGCAAAAAATGACTTTGACCGTGCAAACAAATTGTTTAGTCAACAAGCGGTTTCTGAAGAGTTAATTGATACTCGTCGCAGCAACATGCACCAAACAGCTGCGGCTGTAGCATCGGTGAAAGCGGCGTTAACCAGTGCCAAGCTAAACCTTGAATACACCCAAGTCACCGCGCCAATTACCGGTCGCGTATCTTATGCCAATGAAACCGCGGGCAACTATGTCACTGCGGGACAAACTCAGCTGACTAGCCTAGTTTCAATCGAAAACATGTATGCGTACTTTGATATTGACGAGCAAACTTACCTTAAATATGCATCGCTTTCAGTTGAAAACAAACGCCAAGATCCACGCTCAGGTAACAACACGGTATTAATGGCATTGGCCAATGAAACCGAATTTACTTATCAAGGTGTGATCGATTTTGTCGACAACTCAGTCAATCAACAAACCGGTACTATCCGTGTACGAGCTACGTTTGCTAACCCAGACAACATGTTAATGCCAGGCTTATTTGCCCGTATTAGCATTGCAGGTAGTGCGTCATATCAAGGTATTTTAATCGACGACAAGGCCATCTTTACTGACCTAAGCAACAAGTACGTGTTAGTGGTTAACGATGAAAACACCCTTGAATACCGTAGTATTAGCTTAGGCGAAAAGATCCACGGTTTACGTATCGTGACAGCAGGTTTACAACCAGACGAGAAAATTGTGGTTAACAGCTTACAAAAAGTGCGTCCTAGCGTCACTATCACCCCAAAATTGACCGAAATGGCCGAAAGCAGCCAAATAGAAGCGCTGAAACAAGCGCAGTTACTATTTGATAATCAGCCGCTCACAGCACAAGTTGCTGATGAAGCAAGTCAAGGCTAAGGAATACTTTCATGTTGTCGCAATTCTTTATTAAAAGACCGATTTTTGCCGCTGTTTTATCGCTATTATTTTTTATCTCTGGTGCGATAGCGGTTTGGCAGTTACCGATCACCGAATACCCAGAAGTGGTTCCGCCAACGGTAGTGGTAACCGCTAACTACCCTGGCGCAAACCCAAAAGTGATCGCTGAAACAGTCGCATCACCACTAGAGCAAGAAATTAACGGCGTTGAGAACATGCTTTACATGTCCTCTCAAGCTACCTCTGATGGCCGCATGACCTTAACGATCACGTTTGCGATTGGTACCGATGTTGATTTAGCGCAAACCCAGGTACAGAGCCGAGTTGAACGTGCAAAACCGCGTTTACCTGAAGAAGTACAGCGTTTAGGTATTGTGACCGAAAAATCCTCACCAGACTTAACCATGGTGGTGCATTTAACCTCACCCGATAACCGTTATGACATGTTGTACTTGTCTAACTATGCGGTGTTAAAAGTTAAAGACGAACTCGCACGGATTGAAGGTGTAGGTGCTGTGCGCGTATTTGGCGCGGGCGACTACAGTATGCGTGTGTGGTTAGACCCTAATAAAATGGCTGCTATTGGTTTGTCGCCAAATGACGTCGTTGCAGCTATTCGTGAGCAAAACCAACAAGCTGCCGCAGGTAGCCTAGGTGCTCAACCCAGTGGCGAAAGTGATTTTCAACTACTGATTAACGTAAAGGGTCGTTTAAGTAATGTAGAAGAATTTGAAGACATTATTGTAAAAGTAGGCGACCAGGCTCAAATCACTCGCTTAAAAGATGTTGCCCGTGTTGAATTAGGCGCATCAACTTACGCATTACGCTCAATGCTAGACAATAAAGATGCTGCGGCATTGCCAGTATTCCAGGCTTCGGGCTCAAACGCGATTCAGATTTCTGATGACGTTCGCGCCAAAATGAAAGAGTTGTCGGCCACCTTCCCAGAAGGCTTAACTTACGACATCGTTTATGACCCTACGGTATTCGTACGCGGTTCGATTGAAGCGGTTGTTAAAACCCTGCTAGAAGCCATTTTACTCGTGGTGTTAGTCGTGGTGCTGTTTTTACAAACCTGGCGCGCTTCTATTATTCCATTAGTGGCGGTACCGGTTTCGCTTGTCGGCACGTTTGCCTTTATGCACTTAATGGGCTTCTCGCTTAATGCATTATCATTGTTCGGCTTAGTGCTGGCGATTGGTATTGTGGTCGACGACGCCATTGTTGTAGTGGAAAACGTTGAGCGTAATATCGAAGAAGGTTTAGCACCTTTAGCCGCCACGCAAAAAGCCATGAAGGAAGTGACCGGCCCGATTATCGCCACCACATTAGTATTGGCAGCGGTATTTATTCCAACGGCATTTATGTCAGGGTTAACCGGTCAGTTCTATAAACAGTTTGCCTTAACCATTACTATTTCGACCTTTATTTCGGCGATTAACTCGTTAACCTTAAGCCCTGCATTAGCTGCATTGTTGCTTAAGAGTCATCACGATAAGAAAGATTTTTTAACCCGTGGCATGGACAAAATGCTCGGCGGTTGGTTATTTGCACCGTTTAACCGCTTCTTTGCAAAATTGTCAGACGGTTACGGCTGGATAGTGAAAAAAGTGATTCGTTTTAGTGTGGTTGTGGGCGTGCTGTATATCGGTCTAGTCGCCGTAACAGGCTTACAATTTGCTAGCACGCCAACCGGTTACGTGCCAGGCCAAGACAAGCAATACTTGATTGCCTTTGCGCAACTGCCCGATGCCGCATCACTTGATCGCACCGAAGCTATCGTGAAAGAAATGTCGCGTATTGCACTCGATCAACCGGGTGTGGCCCATGCAGTAGCCTTCCCAGGCTTAAGCATTAACGGCTTTACCAACAGTACCAATAGCGCGATTTTATTTACACCGCTCGATGACTTTGCCGACCGTAAAGATCCATCGTTATCAGCTGGCGCCATTGCCGCAGCGTTAAACCAAAAGTTTGCCGCGATTGACGGTGCATTTATTGCCATTTTCCCACCACCACCAGTTCAAGGTTTAGGGACAATTGGCGGCTTTAGATTACAAATTCAAGATCGTGGAGATTACGGTTACGAAGAATTGTATAAAGTCACCATGCAAGTAATGCAAAAAGCGTGGGCAACACCTGAGTTAGCCGGTGTGTTCTCAAGTTATCAAGTCAGCGTGCCGCAACTTGAAGTTGAAGTAGACCGTACCAAAGCCAAGCAGCAAGCCGTATCGTTAGACGAACTGTTTGCCACGCTACAAGGTTACATGGGCTCGGTTTATGCTAACGATTTCAACCAATTTGGCCGTACATACCAGGTAAATGTTCAAGCTGACGAACAGTTTAGACAAACACCAGAGCAGATTTCTCAGCTCAAGGTACGTAATAATCAGGGTGAAATGGTACCGATTGGCTCGTTTATTAACGTTGCCAATGTCGCAGGTCCAGATCGCGTTATGCACTATAACGGTTTTACTACCGCAGAGCTTAACGGCGGTGCTGCACCTGGGTTTAGTAGTGGTGAAGCACAAGCTGCGATTGAAAAAATCTTAGCTGAAACACTGCCTAATGGCATGACTTACGAGTGGACTGAAATCACCTACCAACAGATATTGGCAGGTAATGCGGGCGTGTATATTTTCCCATTAATCATTTTATTAGTGTTTATGGTATTAGCCGCGCAATATGAAAGCTTAAGTTTACCGTTAGCGATTATCTTGATTATTCCGATGACGATTCTGTCGGCAATCAGTGGCGTATTAATTTACGGTGGCGATAACAACATCTTTACCCAAATCGGACTGATTGTTCTGGTGGGGCTGGCGACCAAAAACGCTATCTTGATTGTTGAATTTGCTAAAGAGCTGCAAGACAAAGGATTATCACCATTCGATGCCATTCTTGAAGCGGGCCGCTTACGTTTACGCCCAATTTTAATGACGTCTATCGCCTTCATTATGGGTGTAGTGCCGATGGTGTTCTCGAGTGGCCCAGGTGCAGAAATGCGTCAAGCCATTGGTGTAGCAGTGTTTGCCGGTATGATTGGTGTGACCATATTTGGTCTGCTACTGACACCGCTGTTTTACTATGCATTAGCAAAACGCAGTAAGCCTGTAGAAGCTGAATAACCAGCGACCTCATTAGTGTAAAAACAAAAAAGAGGTAAACCTTACGGTTTACCTCTTTTTTATTATCTATCTCAAACGCAGGTCAAGCTCTGGTTTACGGGTTAATCCTGATATCGCGCGTAATCAACTAAACTGGCTATCGACATATTTTGCTGTTCTATCGGCTTGTTTAGGCGCTTAGCAAACCAATAACGCGGTTTCCAATAGACATTATTTAAGCTAGAAATCTTAACGCCTTTTTTAGTTGAGGCGTGTAAAAACTTATCCTGGCCCATGTAAATCCCCACATGGCGTGCGGTTCTACCTGTTTTAAAAAATACTAGATCGCCAATAACAAGCTGACTTCTTGGGACTTCTTTACCTAAAATACGTTGCGCATTAACCGAACGCGGTAATTTACTGCCCACAATGTCTAGGTAAGCCAAATACACAAAACCCGAACAATCGATACCGTTACGGCTCAGGCCACCTAAACGATAGGGTGTGCCTTTCCATTGATCATGAAAACTCAGTAAGTTTGACTCACTCCACTTAGGCGGCTCAAGCTTAAGCATAGGTGGAACCACCACAGGTTTAGGGGCTCGTACCACTGGCGGGTTTGATGCACACGCAGACAACAACACCACTAAACAAGCAAATAATATTCTTTTAGCCAACTCGACTCACTCCAGACCCGAAAAAATCACCGAAATATAAAGACCTTTAGATAAATACACAATCAAAATACGTCACAAGCCACTGAATAAAGGTTAATTTAACGGGTAATCAGCTGCATACATTGCACAATGGCGCGCTTTGCTGCTGTTTTATCCGCTTTAATTTGACAGCGTAGCATAGTCCCTTGCCAATTTGACCAAAAAATGTTCGATAATACGTTCGCTGTCATATCGGTTTTAATAAAACCTTGCTGCTGACCTTGTTCAATAAGGGCATTAAACAGGCTCAACCACTGGTCAAACAGTTGATTAAGCGTTTTATGCAATAAGGTCATTTGCGGATTGACTTCAACCAATAAATTACCCATTAAACAGCCACGGGGCTGACTGTCACTAAACAAAAATTCGATCAGTTGATGGTAGCCGCCTAATACAGCTGTCACATTGGTTTTAAAGCTAGCGTTAGGGTCCATGGCAATCGGCGCAATACGTTGGCCAAAATAGTATTGTGCGACTTCTGCGGCAAATGCTTCTTTACTGGCAAAATAGTGATAAAACGAGCCTTTCGGAATGCCCACTTCATCAAGAATAAGTTTAATCCCAACGGCGCTGTATCCATGTAAAGCAAACAGCTTTTCACCGACAGCACAAATTGACTGTTTACTGGTAGTATTTTTGTTCATAGGATCTCCAATTTTGGCGCTACGATAAACAAAAATAGACCAGTCGTCTATGTATTTCCAGTTTATCGATAACATTGGACACAATTACAGATAAAATGATGAAAAATAACAGATAAGGTATTGGCGTAAAGTCTTGGTACAAGCGCTGAGTAGTAAAACTGCGATGCTCAGGTCTGTGTGAAAAAGTTAGCGGGTATTTTGCTTAATAGATTCGTCTAGCAACTGTTGAATGTCTGAGCGTTGTTGGCGACGTTCATCATCGATATGTTGATTCACCCGCTGCTCACACTGTTTTTGCTGGTCATACTGACTTATGGGATCGGTCGCCTTGTCTGTTTGCGCTTGGCATAACATGCTACTGCAACCGCTTAACAGTACACTCGCAGCCACAACAAAAACAGAGCAATATCTCGGTGATACTAACAAATAATCGCGGCTTATTTTGTCATCATGCATATCATGCTTGCCCCCAGTAAAAAGTGACCCTATTAAAAATTACCCCATAAAAAAACCAGCCCGAAGGCTGGTTAATAATATGCTATATCAATCACGATTACCCAGTAATGCGTAACTCATCGACAACCTCTTTAACGTCATCGGTATTTTTGGCAATGGTTAAGGCTAAATCACGTTCGGCATCACTCGACACCGTACCTTCTAAGGTGACTACGCCATTCTCAACATCTACATCAATCTCGGTACCCGATATGTCGGTTGAAAATAATAAACGCGTTTTCACCACGGTTGCCACTTTCGAGTCAGTTAAGGTGTCGGCTAAAGTATCACTGTCATGATCTTTGTCGCTGTGGTGCTGCTTCATCACCGTTAATTCGTTATTAACTTCGTTAACGCCATCGACACTTTTTACTAATTCTGCAGCCAGCGCTTTATCAACACTGCTGTTTACTTTACCCGTTAAGGTCACATTACCGTCTATTACGTCGGTATTAATATCAAAAGAATTTAAGTTGGTGTTTAACAGTAACGTGGTTTCAGCTTTACCATCAATCCATGCATCTTTTGCATCATCCTGCCAATCTTGAGCTGCGTTTGCAGTAAATGCCATTGAACCAAGAACGATGCTTGTTAATACTGATAATGTAGTCTTTTTCATAAAGATATTCTCCATTGTTAGTGTTAATGCTGTTTTACATATTAGGTAATGCGCGAACTGTGCCAAGTTTTATAACTGACTGTTTTAAATTAACTTGTTATTTTATTCCACTGTAAATCCGTTAATAGCAGTGAGTGAGTATCGGACTTTTTTACCGACATGATGTAAAATTTTCAGGGTGATGGAGTCGACTCGTTAAACTGCAAGTTTTTCATGCTGTCGCAGCTTATTTGCAGCGATGCGATGCCCTCAGCCAATTGCCGGGTGACTTGTTGGCTATTGGCACGCTTAGCGGCAAGTTTCAGTCGATTTAACACATACTGTTCTGCGGTAACCAGTACCTTAATGGCTTTTGCCAAACGCTTTTGTTCTATGGCTCTCTCTGCTTCGGCATAAAAAGGGCTCAGTGACGGCCTTAACGTATTAATACTCTCAATCGTTTGCGGATATCTCGGCTCAACCTGCTTAAACAATGCCGTTAGTCGGCTTAAGATACTTTTTCTGATCTCTGCCATATGGCTAAAAATACGTTTGATATTGTAGTCGTCGGCCCCCTTTGTGGCCTGGGTGTAAAACTGTTGCCCTGCTTGGCATAAATCAATGGCTTCATTGAGTAACCATAAGTCGCTTCCGTCGTGCATAACCTCATTTGATCGTGTTCTATTCAACGTCATATCTCCTTATCATTAGTTAATGATTATCATTAACATGCATGATGACTTGCTAATAAATGTAAAATTAAGTCATTATGTTTACTTGCATAATCCGTGCACATTGACAAAGTTTAATTAACCTACTGATTTTAAATTGTTATGCTAATAAACAAGCCTCGGGGGAAACGCCGAACAGGAAAAAATTACCGCCTGTAATTGTCAAATCTACATCTTCGACATACATTGGTTATTAACAGACAGGGAGTGATATCGGCATGGGTCGTCCAGTACTTTTTTACCATTTGCGCCAGCCGCAAACACAAACTCAGCTCTTACAAATTCCGAGTTGCCAACATTTCAATAAAATAGCCAGTAGCATCGAGCGACCTTGGTTAGCTCAACTTGAAGACAATGCCGTAGATGTGGCCATTATCGAACTCGCCAATTTAAGCCAACAAGACTATCTCGATATCGCCAATAGCGAATTAATGGCTGATATCGAATTTATCTTTTTAAGCGAAGGCAAACCGAACCCCAACCTAGACAAATTAATGGCGACTGGGGCGGGTTATCATTTTCGCCAGCCTTACGATATGACGTTGATTGACGATACCTTAGAAGATTTTGCCCAAGACTTAGTGACCAAATCGGCTAAAAAACACCAACCTTTTTCAAGCGAACTTGATCAATATGGCTTACTAGTGGGTTCATCACGAGCCATGCATAAGCTGTACAGAACGACGCGTAAGGTTGCAGTAACCGACAGTAACGTATTGATTATTGGTGAAAGCGGAGCCGGCAAAGAGTTGGTTGCCAATACGATTCACTTAGCCAGCAACCGTGTTAACGAGCCATTTATTGCCATTAACTGTGGCGCATTAAGCCCAGAACTAGTCGACAGTGAATTATTTGGCCATGTGAAAGGCGCGTTTACAGGCGCACATCGAGATCATTCAGGCGTATTTGAGCAAGCTGAGGGTGGCACGTTATTTTTAGACGAAGTCACCGAAATGCCACTCGAGCATCAGGTTAAACTGTTGCGGGTACTCGAAAATAACGAATATCGCCAAGTCGGCAGCCCTAATGTAAAAAAAGCCAATGTGCGTATTGTGGCAGCAACCAACCGCGATCCCGCTAAAGCCATTGAAAACGGACATTTTCGTGAAGATTTGTATTTCCGCTTAGCGCATTTCCCTATCAACGTGCCGCCGTTACGTGACCGTGGCAACGATATTAGCGGACTCGCCCTGCACTTTTTAGCCTACCGCAATGCTGCCGAAAAACTCAGTAAAGTCTTTACCGACGATGCTTTAGCTCTTATTCAACAACAAAAATGGCCAGGTAATGTGCGAGAGTTAAAGCATGCAATCGAACGCGCTTATATTCTTGCCGACGACATTATTGATGTCAGCCATATCAATATTAACCCGTTAGAACCGTCTACCGAGTCAGCGGAAGACGATGTCCAAATCCCCGCAGGTATGCGTTTAGATGAACTTGAAAAAGTCGCAATTTATCAAGCACTCGATCAAACCGCCGGCAATAAAAATGACACTGCCAAGCAACTCGGTATTAGTGTCAAAACCTTGTACAACAAACTAAGTAAATACGAAGACCAAACCAGCTCAGAAGATTAAGAAACTCATCATCCCAGAAGTGATTCTGAGTTGGAATCCACCAACCTAATCATCCCGGCAATACTTTTAAGCTGGGACACACCAATATTGTCATCTTGGCAGTGCTTTTGAGCCGGGATCCAGGTGTTAGCTTTGTACTTTTGTACTTTTGTACTTTTGTACTTTTGTACTTTTGTACATATGGCCTGCGGCCACTAACGTCGTGGCGCTTCGCCCACACCAGACCAAGAGGAAACCAACGGCTGTTCCCTCTTGGAACTCCCAGCCGCCACATCAAAATTATCTGAAAAGCGATAATTTCGCGACGTGGTTGAATCCAGCTTTTGACCGCATTTGTAACCATCTTCAACCTTATTCGAAAATGCTAACGCTTCAGATGGGGCGTCCCTTCCCCTCTAAAGCTAGCTCGCCATCCATGGCTAGCTCACGTCATTTTCTTCAACGGCCTCAAGTTCAGAGTTGAATTTTGACCGTTGCAAGCAATATACGTAACTCATTTATGCCCCAAAATGAGTTGCGAGCTATTGCTATACAGATGATTTTATCTAATGATATGCTCCAAGTTACTGCTGTTATTTACAAAATATTAGCCAATATCTTTTTCCACGTCACAGTACTCAACTAAAGCAAATTAAGGGAATATAGGGATAAGATGCAAGAATACGAAACAAACTCATCACTACAAGAACTTGAACTTGAGTCAACAAAACTACTCTTTGATTATATCAGTGAGCACTTAATAAATATCAACGACAGAATTGGTTTTAGAGGACAGGGTGATTCAAGTTGGCCATTGCAATCAACCTTTGTTCGTTTTTGTATAAGTTTGGGCATTAATGATGAGGAAACAAGACAAGTAACTCTTAGTAAGTTGAAAAAAGAATTTACAGAAAATTTAGTCGTTAATGGTGATTTGCCTGAAGAAATAATTAATAAAACAGATATTTTTCAATTTGGCCAGCATTATGGTTTACCTACGCCATTACTCGATTGGACACACTCACCATACGTAGCTGTTTTTTTTGCATTATCAGAGCAGTATCCAAGTAAAAAAAATAATAAACCAGCAGAAAACTTAGTAATATCTAGAAGTTTATGGGTATTAGATCTAGAAGTTGTAGACCATTTTAATGATTGCATTGAAATTTATATTTGGCCAAAGCAAAGTAAAACTTTACTTGACGAAGATATGTTAAAGCAGCAATTCCCTCGATTAGATGTGATTCATAGTGTTAATCAATACAATAAAAGACAACCATTTCAGCAAGGCTTCTTTACACAGCATGCCTTTTACAATTCTTTAGAGGTTTGGCGTGAACGAATTGATAGAAAGATTACTCATGCATATCCATTTCCCCTTTTAAGAAAGATAACCTTTAAGTGCACAGAATCGGAACGTAATAAATATTTAAATGTTTTGGATAAAATGAATATAAATAACAGAACGCTATTTCCTGATATAACAGGTTCTGTTTTAGGTGCGATTGAGACAGTCCGGCAAGGAAGCAAAAAGCAAAGATACAAAACTATAACACTCCCATTAAAAAAGACCGTTTAATCGGTGAACGGTATTAATATCGATTTGAACTGACATTCAATCTGAAAAAGTGAGAGTTACACATTTGATAAAGGTGTCTAATTAATTCGGGAAAAATAAGCCTAGACAATTTTTTATTTGGCACTCATCCCTTAACGTTGCTGTGCCCATAATTTTTCTAACACCTCGCTATCTACATAGGGTAAAGATCCTCATTTATGTTCAAAAACGAGTTGGTCTTAGCTTTTAAATACCCTAATTCAACTCTGAACTTGAGGTCGTTGAAGAAAATGACGTGAGCTGGCCATGGACGGCCAGCTAGCTTTGGAGGGGAAGGGACGCCCCATCTGAAGCGTTAGCATTTTCGAATAAGGCCGAAGCAGGCAAAAAATGCGGTCCAAAGCTGGATAATTTTCCGTCGCAATTTTTTCGCTGCTGTTGTTTGGTTAAAAAGCGAAAATGTTGCCGGAACGGCAGGGGTGATCCAAGAGGGGATTGCTGTTGATCCCCTTTTGGCCCGTGCAGGGTGGAACCTTGCGATTTTGATTCAAACGGAGTTTGAAAATTGGTGTGGCCTGAGGCCATAAAATGAAAATTACCCTTGTGGAATCATCACAGACAACGACTTAGGTTTCACCTCAATACGCATATCATCAGCCTCAAACAGCTCGCCATCAATCACGTACTTAAACTGAGTATCGGTTGTTAAATAGATTTTTTTCGCCTGCTGATGATGAATCGCACTATTTGCAGCGTTTTGGTCTCGGCTGCCTGTTAAGCCTGCAAACAATAACTCGGTCATACTGAGCAATTGTTGTGGCGAAGTCTCACTTGCCTCAATCCAGGTAATGTCGAGTAAACCATCATTAATAATCGGTTCGCCATTACCCTGAGCTAATACGCTGGAAAATGGCGCGGCATTGGCAACCACTAAACTGGTCGTATCGATAGTGTGGGTTTCACCATCATCGAGCTGTAAGCGTATCGATAGCGATTGATTTTCATCAATGGCTTCCCATAAACCAGTTAAATACGCTAACTGGCCCATGTCGTTTTTGGTTTCGCGGTCGGCTTTTTGAATCATTTTATGCTCAAACCCTAACCCCACCAGCAGTAACATAATGGTGTCGTTACACACTGCGGTATCAATACGTTGGTGATGACCTTGAATTAAAATATCTAACGCCTGCGACACGGGTATTAACTTACTTGTGACACCAAATAAGGTGTGGCTTAACGCATTAGTGGTACCCATTGGGATAATGCCTAAATAAATATCACTGTCGACCAACACTGAGGCGACCTCGTTAACCGTGCCATCGCCACCACAGGCTATAACAATATCAGCACCTTTGGCTTTAGCTTGTTCGGCTAATTGCACCGCCGATTTATCTTTGGCTGTGTACAACACATTAAGCTGAAAATAGCGCGATAGGGTTTGTTTAATATGATCGGCTTCATCGTGCCATTTACCGCCGCCCGACACAGGATTAATAATTAACCAGGCTTGTTTATGGATATTAATTTGCTGCTTTTGATGCATTTTTTCAACGCCAGCTAACTGCCACTTGTTCAAGCGTGCCGTTTGGCGAATATCATTAATGCTTTTGAGCACTTCGGTAAACTGACGGTTTTTATCGCGGCACACTATATACGCGGCTAACACTAATACTGAGCGGCCTCGACCTAAGGCGCAATGCACTACCACATTGTTGCCTTTGCGTACCTGAGTGTGTAACCAGTTTACGGCTTGATTTAATTGCGCAACGGTTGGCACATTATGGTCTAACACCGGAATATTTAAATACTCGATATTTTCGTCCACTAAGGTCCATTCAAGTGCATCAAACTCGGCGGTCACATCTAAAATAGCCCCTATTTTTTCACGTTTTAATTGCTCAACGTCGCTTGGAAACAAACGGCAAGCTAAATACAATTGTTTATCTATCTTTTGAATTGCCGGCACTTTATCGTGCTTTCTTGCCCACGCGTTATACGCCTGACAGCCCATTAAAAACGGCACAAAACTCCAACTGATATACCACGGGATACTGCCATCCTGGCTTTTACGAAAAATCCCCGCGCTATTAAACCAATACGCAGAGCTGACTAGAGCTAAAGACAATGCCACCCAGCCAAACGCCACTTGCAGCACTACATTTGGTAATGCGATGCACAAACACAACGCGATAAAAGTACCAAGGGTGTAATAATATTTAATGTGGATTTGGGTCGGCATAATCGGTCCTCCTGGAGTGAAATAATAAAAAGCGACACTCATGCCTAATGCATGAGTGCCGTTATATTATTAACAGTCTGGATCTTCGGCTTTCATGCCTTCTTTTACATCTTCACAAGCATCTTCAACTGCATTACCCGCATCTTGAATCATCTCATCGACCTTCTCACCGGCATTTTCGGCTTTGTTATCTGAACATGCTGATAAACCGGCAGTTAATAACACCATAAAACTTGCCATTGTGATTAATTTTAATAATTTCATAATTCATCTCCTTGATGATGGTAAAGACTTAATTGCTGGCAGATGCTTCTACTAGCTATATTAAGATATGCTTAATTAACAATTAAGCCATGTTTATTATTTAGATGGCTGCTGTTTAAATGACTATTGTTTAGATACCTGTTATTTAAATGACTTTTAGCGAGGTGATTTACCACGCAGCGCATTCGACACAAGCGAAATTAACAACAACACCACAAAGATAAAGAAAATAATTTTGGCGATCCCTGCGGCTGCACCTGCAATACCGCTAAAACCCAATAGACCTGCAATCACTGCTATCACTAAAAACATTAATGTCCAGCCCAACATAAAAACCTCCTTGGTATACGGTTTGTCTTAAATGTACTGAATATGCATAAACGATATTAGTACGTGCGATGAACTCTGTATGTCTGTGTTTCATATACTTCTCATCGTTCGTATATTTCTCATTGTTCGTATACTAACTAAAGCCAGCATCGTGCCAACTTTCAAAAACAATCATAAGCACCTGAAATTAATAAAATAAAAAGTTATGCGGATTAAAAGGGAAATCAGAAACCCAAACCTACATAAGCAATTTTTACCGACTATTCGGTAAGAGTTTCAGGCTCAAAACCTAATGGGAAACCAACAGATGTAAAAAAGGGCTGCCAACAATGGCAACCCTATTTTTTATGACATTGATTTACGATTTACCGCATCTTTATCTTGGTAATTTAACGGATATCACCGCCGCTAAAGCAACAAATGCACTCGAGATCCACAAACAGGCTTCTAGGCCGTATTGTTGATATACCCAACCCGACAATACCGTACCAATTAAGCGCCCCATGGCATTGGCCATGTAATAAAAGCCCACATCGAGTGACACACCATCATGTCCGGCGTAGCTGACAATAAGGTAGCTGTGCAGCGATGAATTAATCGCAAACACCGCCCCAAATAACATCAATCCAGCAATTAATGTCACATGAATATAAAAGTCAAAATGCAGCATTAATGCAATCGCTGCTGGAATAAGTAGTAAGTAAGTCGCCCATAAAAAGGCCGAGCGCCCTGTTGGCACTTTGCCTTGTTTTTTACCTGTAAAATACGGTGCAAAAGATTGCACTATGCCGTAACCAATGACCCAGCTGGCCATAAAGCCGCCAACCCACCAATGATCCCATTGAAAGGTTACCGCTAAAAATACCGGCAATGCCACCACAAACCATACGTCGCGGGCACCAAACAAAAACATCCGCGCCGCCGACAGCATATTAATTGCCGGGCTTTTTGAGAACATATCAGTAAATTTAGGCTTGTTTTTGGCTTTACCTAAATCGGCTTTTAAGCTGAGTAAACTCATTAGCCACACTATGGTCAACATGGCGGCCATTGCTATCACCGCGCCGCGAAACTCAAGTAGTGTCAGTAATAAGCCCCCTAAAAAGAAACCCACCCCTTTTAAGGCATTTTTGGAGCCAGTGAGAATCGCGACCCATTGATACAACTTACCCTGAGCATCACCAGGCACCAGCATTTTAATCGCGCTTTTGGCGCTCATTTTATTGAGATCTTTGGCAATACCAGACAAGGCCTGCGCCGCCATAACATACACTACGGTAAGCATATCTTCGGGTACCGTTAACATGGCAAGGGCGACAATTTGCAGCCCAAGACCAATGTTCATGGTGTTATTTAACCCCAGCCTTGCGCCTAACCAGCCGCCAACCAGGTTGGTCACTACGCCAAAGATTTCATAAAACAAAAACAACATGGCAATGTTAAGCGGGCTGTAACCGAGCTGATGAAAGTACAACACCACCAGCATACGTAGCGCACCATCCGTTAAGGTAAACGCCCAATAATTACCGGTAATAATCAGGTATTGTTTAATCTGCGGCGGCAATGCGCTCAGTGATAACAGCCCCATGTTGGGTTATTCCTTATCTGCTAGGCCAACTTTGCGGGCAAGCTCAGCAGTGCGGTTAGCGTATCCCCACTCATTGTCGTACCACACGTATAATTTCAATTGGGTGTCGTTGACTACCATGGTCGACAAGGCATCAATAATGCTCGAGCGTGGATCGGTTTTATAATCAACAGACACAAGTGGGCGTTCTTCATAGCCCATAATGTCTTTAAGCTCATTGTCAGCAGCTTGTTTAAGCAATTGATTTACTTCTTGTACTGTAGTGCCGCGAGCAAGTTCAAACACACAATCGGTAATCGATGCATTGGCCAGTGGAACCCGAATAGCATGACCATTTAGTTTGCCTTTAAGCTCAGGAAAAATGTGAGTAATAGCAGTAGCAGAACCGGTTGTGGTGGGGATTAAACTGATACCACAGGCACGGGCACGGCGTAAATCAGCGTGCGGAGCATCTAAGATGGTTTGGGTATTAGTGATGTCGTGGATTGTGGTCATCGAACCATGTTTAATGCCGATTTTTTCGTGGATAACTTTTACCACTGGCGCTAAACAGTTGGTGGTACAAGACGCAGCCGTCACAATCGGGTGAATGGCTTTATCATAGAGATCATCGTTCACACCCATCACAATATTGAGCACGCCCTCTTCTTTCACTGGTGCTGTAACCACAACACGCTTAACACCTTGCTCTAAATACGCTTGCAACAAGGCCTTGGTTTTAATTTTACCTGAAGCTTCAATCACTACATCGCATTGTGACCAATCGGTATCTTGAGTAGCTTTGTTTTGAGTACATGGAATAGCCTTGCCGTTAATCACAATGGCATCGCCTTGATAAGTCGCCTCGTGATGCCAGCGCCCATGCACTGAATCAAAGGTCATTAAGTGTGCTAACGTTGCGGCGTCACCAGCGGGATCGTTAATATGAACAATTTCCACGTCGTCCCAATCGTACGCTGCGCGCATTGATAAACGTCCCATACGCCCAAAACCGTTAATACCTATTTTAATCGTCATAATATTGTCCTAAATAATGTTATTTGGCTTATTAATCAGTAGCCTTTAGTCAGTAATCTTTTATCAGCAGTCTTTTATCAACAATCTCTTATGATAAAGGTCATAGAGTAAACGCATCAAAATATTCGCGCTGTACTGGGTGCGCTAATGCTTTGGGTCGCAATGCTTGTACTGCACTAACAACCTTGTCTTTTGGCCAACCTAAGCTGGCAAGAATCAACCCAATCACTAGCCCTGTGCGCCCTGACCCGCCTTTGCAATGCACAGCAATTGTGCCCTGGTTATGCATCAAATCTAAGATTTTCGCTTTATTAGCTAACCAGCTTGCTTCAAATTCAGCGCCCGGTGCGGCGTCATCTAAAATAGGCAACTGCACCCATGTAATGCCTTGTTTGGCACATTGTGCGGCTAAATCGCTGGCATTATTGCGGGCCATTTCTTCGTCAAACATCAGAGTAAGCAACATTTGAGTGCCCGCTGCTTTTAACGTACTTAATGACTCAGCCAATGCTTGTTCTTTAGTGCCTGGGCATGGGGTGAAAATCAATTTAGCGCCATTCTCATTGAGTGGGTCTAATGGCAAAATATCAAACGGATGTAGCAACATTTTTGACTCCAAAAATCGATTACAACGGGTACTTGTACCGAGGCGAATAGACAGAAAAATTTAACGGCAGAAACTGACTTTATCAGGGCGGTTTTTCATAGCGTCTAGGCGCTCAAGATACGGCAAAATTAACGCAATGTTATTTTCGGTCGTTTGCGCAATCACCGACTTAATCCATAACGGTAATGCTGAATTAATGCGATAAAACACCCATTGGCCGTGTTTTCGATCGCTAAGAATGTTGGCTTTTTTCAATAAGGCTAAGTTGCGCGACACTTTAGGTTGGCTCTCTTCATTAAGCGCTTGCATTAACTCACACACACACAGCTCACCATGATAATGAGTCAACATTAAGGTTTTTAGACGGATATCGTCGGTTAAGCATTTATAAAACGCGATGGGATCAACATCGGTTAGCGTCTCTACATCGAGCGATTCAACTTCGGCTGGTGTTTCAATAGTTGCTGTTGCAGACGCCTTACGTTCCACCAGCAAAAACATCGATAAGCGATTGTTAAGCTCAGTCAAGGTGCTGGAGAAAGGGTGGCTACCCTTGCGTGTTTTAGGATCGGGGAAATCCCAAGCCAACTGCTTGCCAGCCCCAGGAAAACTGCGGCATTCGCTATTGGCTTTATCGCAAAGCGTAATCACGTAGTCAAAGGCTTGCCCAGCAAAGGTTTGTACATTTTTAGACACTAAATGACTGGCGTCGACACCAAACTTTTGGATTGCTTCTATCGCCCTTGGGTCAACTTGCTCCGGCTCAGTACCCGCGCTGAAAACCTCAAATTGATCGGCGGCTTTGCTTCTTAATAACGCCTCAGCCATTTGTGAACGGGCAGAATTTCCAGTACACAAAAACAATACGCTTTTCTTTTTCATAGATGACGGGCTCAGCTGGGATCTTAAAAACATTGTATATATGAATATTTACATATACAAGGTTGAGGCAATAAAAAAGCCTATTCAGGATAATGAATAGGCTTAATATTGGATATTATTATTAAATTTGGTCGTTGATCACTTGTCGTATTTGTTCAAGTGACGTTTCTTTCACTAATATGCCATTTTCAAAAACAGTCTCAAGTAAACCTTGATCCTCTTCAATCTCTGTAACATCATCAAACAACACTAAACTCACCATCAACGCGCTCGATTTTAAGTAAGCCTTTAGCTGATTTTTTCTTAGTATCTGTTTTAGGATCTTTAAATATCGCGACCCGCTCACCGTTTTTAACCACACTGGCGGCCTTAACTGCTGAGCCATGGGTATCACGGGTGACATACTGGTAGCTATACGAACCAATGCCTAAAACCACTTTAGACGCAAAGTATTCAACAAACACATAAAAATAACCCACCAGCATGGTTTTAAATCACGTGTAATATTGATGTTAGCTCTTGCCGCCTCCCCCTTTTATTAATGCCTAAATTCAATCAAAAACGAATAGATCATTTTAGCGTTAAAATAATGATCCATTCGGGCTGGTTAACATACTTGAAACATTTATAAATGTCGGATAGATTACGGCTAACTAAATTGGATAACGGATTTTCAATGAATAAGTTTGTGGTTTTTTGTCGCGGGTTCATCCTAGCCAGCATGGGCTTAATGTGTTTTTCGAGTGCCGCAGAAGATGCCTTTAACATCTTGCAAACGCTTGATTACAGGGAAGAACAACAAGAGCTATACCCTGACAGCGTAAGAACATATCACTTTGATAAATCAACAAATACGCTTTATTTAATTGGCAATAATCTCGACTCAGATATCACTGTACAGACACTTTATATTTGGCAATATGAGCCAACATCGCATTTACTTGAATTCAATCAAAAAGTCGTACTCGATTTCGCGGATAATGAATACATTAACTTCAAGATTGTCGCAAAGATTGACGATAAATTAATTATCAGTAATCAAGACAACCTCGACTCCAGTAATTATCTTTCAAGTATTGATTTAAATGATGGGTTTAAACTGGTCAAAGAAGTAGAGCTTTTCCCTGGTATGGGGGGGTATATCAATGTTACTCAATCATCTGAAAACACTATATTTAGCTTGATATATTCTCAAAATGCCATCATCGCGACACACTGCACCGTGAATGTTACAGACATCACTTGCCAAGATGTTCAAGGTGAATTACCTGACTTATCAAATTTCACAACATCAGCTTTTTACCGAACTTATTTCCTAGCTGGTTTTAATCAATTTCTGTTTGAAATATCTGATAGCAACACAGGCATAGCTAAGGCATACATATTCCGCTTCGATGAATTCGGCAATATTTTTTTACTAAATGATATTAGTTTACCAAGTAATGTTAGATTGAAAGGGATTACTGCACTCAGTACTAAATCAGAATTATTTATCTACTCCGGTAATACTAATTTGTATCCTGACAAACATTACATTTATGAAAATGATCAATGGTCAGACTCAGGCTTCACTCCAGGACGTGGGGTTGAGGATATAAATTTACCTGTACAATTTGTAGCAGATACAGACTATGGGTTAGGGCCTACATGTAGAGCGATTATTTACAGTAAAGAAAAATTATCGTTACATTATACAAATCAAACCCGAAATTTACTTGCGATGAGTGAATGCATTCTTATTGAGGAGGAATATGGGCTAAGCATAGCTCAGTCGGCTAAAATTATTCAGTCTTTTCAACTTGCTAACACATTACCTATCACACAATTAGACTCTCTAAATAGTTTTGAGTGGACACAAGATCAATACAATGAGATCAACCTCAAAAACTATTATACCAACCCAAGTCAATTGACGATAAAAGGGCTGCCAGCACCATTAACGTTTGACGGCGAAAAAATAACAGGTAAGCCAGGGAAAAAGGATCTATTCGTTCCATCCAGTGGTGGTAACTATGAAATGATCGATAGGTCCAGGGTTGAAGTATTTTCAGGCACAAAACTTCTCACCAGTTTTTTTATCCATTTTAAAAATATAAATGATGCACCAGAGTTAATAAGCCCACTGAACAAGGAGTACTTAAAAGCAGGTGGTTCTTATGAAATTGCCATGCAAGATTTAGTTTGGGACCCTGATTACGATAGCCCTTTAATCTACACATTTACCAACCTTCCACCGAACTCAATTGTGGATGATTATGGGGGATTACAAATCATTTCGGCTAAAACAGGAAAATACTCCATAGGCGTTACGGTCAATGATGGCCAAGGTGGAATACTTAAGTTTCCACTAGAGGTTGAAGTTAATGGTAATGGTTCTGAAGGTGGTTCAAGTGGTGGCAGTATAGGAGTTAACGTCTTAGTGTTTCTCTTTGTATTGCTGTTACTTAGAAGCAATACAGCACTTTTGATCCAAAGACGCAAACGATAACGCGCTTAATACAATATAGAGCGAAGACAATCTTTTAAGCTTAAAAATCAATCATATAGATTATTATAAAGCAATTTCAACAAAAAGATTGTCTTCGTTTAATTCAAATAGTCTTCGTTGCAATTTCATCTTTACGAAGTGAGCCACCAATGCCGCGATTATCGAAGGTGATCACACCGTAACCATTATGAACAGTCCATCTAGGTCAAGCTAACATAAAATCAATAAGGCAATGAACATTAGTTAAGTGGCTAAAAAATTTGGCTTTAATAAACGAAACTTAGAGCGTCGCTTTGTGTTGGCAACACACATCCCATTCAAAAATAAGGATCGACATAGCAAAGACGTTACTGATGTCTACCACCATAACCATCAAAGCCATTTCATACTATTTGGGTTATAAAAATGAAAGCTTTTTCAATTGGCGATTTAAAGTCAATACGAGTGTCACATTCGCTAGATGACGCAATGGATCATCGATTTACATCAACCAACTCACTAATAAAGTTGAGGTATGTAACATTAAAATTTATCCCGTCACATAACAATTAAACCATTTCCGGTGGCAAGGGTTTACTATACAAATAACCTTGTAAATTAGTACATCCCATAGCCTTAAGTAACTCTTGCTGCTCTATGTACTCGACACCTTCAGCTATCGTACTGAGCTCTAAATTAAGTGCTAACTGCACGATTGTGCGAGCGATAGCGGCATCTTTTTGATTACTCACAATCCCGTCTACAAACGACTTATCAATTTTTAATGTATCAATGGGGAAACTCTTTAAGTAGTTTAATGAAGAGTAGCCAGTTCCAAAATCATCAATAGCTAATTTCACACCGAGTTTTTTTAACATAAATAACAAAGCAATCGCCTCATCGACGTTACTGATGATTGCCGATTCTGTAATTTCTAGCTCTAGTAGGCTTGGTGGTAAACCGGTTTCAGTTAGCGCACTTTTAACGTGGTCTAAAATATTTGCATGGTTGAATTGCAATGCAGATAGATTGACAGCCATGCGTTGAAAATTTGTATCTGCAATATGTATCTGCTTCGCTTTATTACAAGCTTCAAGCAAAGCCCATTCCCCTATAGGAATAATCAAGCCGCTACTTTCAGCAATCGCGAGAAAATCTATCGGAGCTAATAAGCCTCTTGTGGGATGATTCCAACGTAATAATGCTTCGTATCCAACAATTTCCCCATCAATTGAATTAACTTGTGGCTGATAATAAAGTAATAGCTGATTACCTAAGATAACGGCTTCTCGGAGTTCGGCTTCAAGTTGAAGTCGATCCATTAATGCTTTGTGCATTTCATGTGAGAACAGTTGGTAACTATTTTTTCCGCTATTTTTGACTTGATACATGGCTGTATCTGCATGTTGCAATAATACATCGCCAGTAGCGCCGTCATCTGGATAAAAGGAGATGCCTATGCTTGCGGAAATAAAAGTCTGCTGCCCTTGAATAAAGAAGGGCTTGGAGAGTGAATCAAGAATTCGCTGAGCAATATTAGCAACGTTTTCAAGCTGGTCTAATTGACATAAAAGTAGCGTGAATTCGTCACCGCCCAAACGCGCAAGATGATCATTTTCATAATCAAGCCTAGTTCCCACACTGATTTGATCCGATATACGTACAGAATCTTTAATACGTTTGGCCGCTTCACATAATAATTGATCGCCAGCTTGATGCCCCAAACTATCATTTATTCTTTTGAAGTGATCTAAATCGATAAACAGTAATGATAATTGGGTTGTTTGCCGCTTTGCTAAAGCAATAGCGAAGTCCAATTGCATAAGAAACTTACGTCTATTGGGCAGATCCGTTAACGTATCGTAAAAGGCATAATAAGCGATTTCTTGCTCTGATTTTTTGCGGCTCGAAATATCATGCAAGGTGCCATTAATTAGCGGTTCACCAAAATGATAAGTGATATCTGTTCTGTCATGCAGAGTAATGACTTCGCCACTACTATGTAAAATACGATACTCTATATCATATGGTTTTTTGGCCTTTAAGGCACCCATGACAGTTGTCTTTAAAAAGGACCGATCATCAGGATGAACAACTTCGAGCAAATAAGGCAGCGTAATTTTTACTTCTTGAGGCTTCAAACCAACCATACGATAAACTTCATCAGAACAGTCTAATGCATCGGATTTAAAATCCCATTCCCATGAGCCTAAGTGAGCAATACTCTGTGCTTTGGCAAGCTTGTTTTTACTCTTGGTTAATTCCTTTATCGTCTTATTGGCTTTAAGAACATAGTGGATTCGATGGCTAAGCAGCGGCCACTGAACGGGTTTCGTCATAAAGTCTGTAGCACCAACATCGAAGGCTTTTTTAATATCTTGAGGCTGATCTAAGGCGGTAATCATTATAATGGCGACATTATCCCCTCCGGGTAATGAACGAATGACAGAGCAGCATTCAAAACCATTCATCATATCCATCGATACATCGAGTAGTATTAGATCTGGCAAATGTTTGGAAAACTGCTCTATGGCTTCCTCTCCACTGCATGCTTCAATAATATTACCCACGGACTGACTCAGTGCCCGGCGCATTAGCAGTCTAATGACAGGATCATCATCAACGATTAATACCACATCTTGAAGTGTATTTAACGACATTAGACAAGCCTCTCTAACTTTAGGTAATTCAACATCAAAAGAATCCCCAGATTGATCCATTTCTGAATTTATGTTCACTTTTGAGAGCATGGGCATAAATATTGGCATCATTCATCATTAATCATTCATCACTCTACGCTCTCATCAATTAAGTCTACAGGTTAGCTATTTTCGAGGCTGTTACTCAAATTGTAACGTTTTTGAGGGGATTTAGATGGCTTAAATGAGCTGATAAATAATGATGTTACTCGTAAAATAATGTTTCATCATCGTTTAACCTCGAGTGCTAATTTTAAGACTTGTGAGCTGACTTTTAATCCTGATTGTTCTAAGATCTGCATATTAACCTTAAAATATAAGCGCTTATCTTGTTCGACAATTTCAATCATCCCGCCCTGCATCTCAAACCCCGAGATATCCGAAACCGTTAAAATCGCTTTATTTTCTACCGCTAATAATAAGCGATGTGTTAATTCTCTAGACTTAGCATCAATAAATACCACATCACACTGTTCGACTTTACTGATATCGGATAACTGAATAACCGTGACTGACTGATTGGCCAATGTTTTATTAGCAAGCCCCGTAAAGCTGTCATGATATTGATTACCGAAGTAACAGATTTTCCATGCAGACATTTCATTGAGTCGTGATTCAGGCCACTGAGTAAACTTAGCAAAGTTATAAGTTAGTGCGGCCTTTAACTCGAACGCATCTTGCGCAATAGCGGTACCCGGAAGCAGAGAAAAGCCCATCATCCATAATGAATACAATAACTTCCTACTTAAACTGACTTTTTTCATAATTGCCAGCTTAAAAAGTTAAACTTGCTTTAACGTAATAACTAGGCCCGACTCGATAAGGGAATTGATAGTTCTCGCCTTCATACTCAAGGTGAGCAGGATGAAGTAAATTCTTTCCGAACGCCGATAACAAGACATCAGGAGTTACAGCCCAGTGCAACCCAATATCTACACCATGGTAGCTATCAATGGTCTTAGTACTAAGGTCATTGGTATTGATGACATAAGCGTCACCCATATATCGCCACACTAGATTAAGATCGATATCATCAGTAATGCTCCAGTCCATCATTGTCGACAACATATGCTCTGGCGCATCAGTGTTTTGACTTTGATTTTCACCAAATTCATTTTGAATAAAGCTATAGTTCAGTTTGAATTGGATAGCATCGGTTGCAGCCCACATAGAAGAGAACTCGAAGCCATAATTATGTCCTTTGAGATCATTACCAAATGTTAAGTATTGCGAAATATAATTAGGAAAAGTGCTGAAATCTGTTGTGCTGGTGAGAGCACTGCGGAGTTGACTATAATCGTTATAAAATACTGTTGAGTCAAATGACCATTTTTTTGCAGGCGTAACACGGTAACCCAATTCATAGGAAATGATTTCTTCAGATTGATAATCTTCGTTACCAGCCACCCATATACTGACCAATGGAGACTCATCCGAAGGCGGTATATTTTGTGCGTTAACTGAGAGATTATTTTCGACCCTAGATGGTGTTCTTATTGCACGAGATACAGAGGCCCACAAATTATTTTTTTTATTCAACTGCCACATTAATCGTATATTGGGTTGGATTTCTAAACCTGTGTAGTCAAAGTGTTCAACTCGTGTTGCTAAAGTAAGCCACAATTCATCATCTATCAACGTCATCTCATCACGAACAAATGTGCTCCACAAATGAGTTCGAGTTGATGCTGACTTACTGCTTACAATAATCGTACTTTTGTCAAAATCGTCATTTATGAAGCGGTAACCTAGCCCCCAGACAATGTTATGGTTTTGCCCTACAAGCAGTTGATGCTGGAAATCAACATCAAGGGTTTCACTACTAAAACCATACCAATCATCATCTCTTTTTGCATAATCGTAGTAAGTTTGCAGACTATATTGAGAGGTTGGCGATAGCGCTTTAGTGAACTTTGATAACAGATTAAAGCCATCGCTGTTTACTTCATCATTATTATATTCAATATATGATGGACCAACCAATGTTGGATAATAGGATGTCTGCTGCATTTGAGTGCGATACCAATCACTGCTCAACATTAGGCTTGTGCCGGTCTCAAGCTCTATATCAACGCGGCCCCCAACTTGCAGGTGCGTCCAGTCGTTATCTTTATCAACACTTGTAGAAGGACCCACAAGATAATCCCCGAGATCCTGCTGATCATGCTCAAGTGAGTCTTTACTATGACCTTTTACATACACTCTTGATGTAGCGTTATCGGATAATTTGGAACCATAACGAAAACCTGCAAATCCTTGCTCATAATCACCGGCACCTAGTTCTGCATAACCGCCAGAGGTGTCCGCACTGTGTTTGGTGATAATATTAATAACACCATTTACAGCATTAGCCCCCCACATAGCAGCACTAGGACCCCGTATCACTTCAATACGTTCAATATCGGCCATCAGTGTATCTTGCACTTCCCAATAGACGCCTGAAAATACGGGTGAATAAAGGGTTCTACCATCCATCAACACTAATAACTTGTTGTTGTAGCGGCCGTTAAACCCACGACTACTGATAGCCCACTTTTGCGAGTCAATCTGGGCGACATGAAGTCCGGGCACATCGCGAAGAGCTTGCGGGATTGAGGTTGCCCCAGAATGACGAATATTTTCGCTCGATATGACATAGATTGCAGCAGGTGAGTTAGATAAAGGCTGCTTTTGTTTAGATACCGAGGTGACTTCAACATTCAGTAATTCTTGTAGACTTAGATCGAAAGAGGTCGGCTCGGCAGCGATGACTGTAGAGCTTGTGAACAGGCCCAATAATGCAGCATAAGAAGTAACTTTTAACTTTAACATTTTCAACAATTCCTTCACTGTTCTAATAGCAGGTGTGTCAATCTAATGATTAAAGCATCAAAAATTACACTATGAATCTTCGCGATAAAGCTAAAAAAAGTATGCTGTAGGGTAACATTATGTACTATTTTTGGGCAATTCAACATTAAAGGAACCAACAAATCGATCCGTTTGTAAACTTATGCTCATTTTTAAGATCTCAAGCATGAATGTCAGCACCATCAAGCTCGGCATTTTTCGTGATTGATACGTAGGCTTAATGCGGTAGTAAATGACTTCATTGAAGATCACTTGATTACTATTGACGGTGAAATATCACTGTATTTATTGTTGTGGTACGTAATCACTCATGTTTGGACACTCTTTTTAAATAACCAAATACAATTTAGTGGTTTAATTCTAAAAGAAAGTGTTTGTTTAATTCCATCAAACGTGAATAAACACCCATGGCGTCACACGTGTTGCCGAGTACATAGTCTTCATTACAATTTCACGGTTACATAAACCATGTAAAAAAAACGAAGACAATCTTTTAATCTTAATAATCAATTTGATAGATTATTTTTAAGTGGTTTCAACAAAAAGATTGTCTTCGTTTAATTCCAATTGTCTTCGTTTTAATTTCATCATTTCAACTAAACCGCCAGCCCAGCAGCAACACCAGAACTCCAAGCCCACTGAAAATTAAAGCCACCTAACCAACCACTTACGTCCATGACTTCACCAATAAAGTATAATCCAGAGACCTTGTTTACTTGCATGGTTTTAGATGACAGTTCATTGGTATCTACACCACCTAATGTTACTTCTGCGGTGCGATAACCTTCGGTGCCGTTCATCACTATTGACCAGTTATTGAGTTCATCAGCCAATTTTTCACGTTCGCCGTGTCCTAATTGATTGAGGGCTTTATCCAGTTGAGACTCTTCAAATAGGGCTTCAACCAAGCGTTTTGGCAACCACTGACTTAGGGTATTGCGTAGGCTTTGTTTTGGATGATGTTTAAGCGCAAATTCAATTTTATCTAATGCATTTTCACCGGGTAGTAAATTGATTGAAATCGCTTCACCGGGATGCCAGTAATTTGAAATTTGTAACACCGCAGGGCCTGACAAGCCGCGATGAGTAAACAATAAGGCTTCACTAAACTGGGTGCCATCTTGTGCCGTGATAGTGGTTGGCACAGCAATGCCTGACAATGGCTCAAACCGGATTTTTTGATCTGCATGCCAAGTAAAAGGCACTAAGCCAGCGCTGGTAGGTAATACTTTTAAGCCAAATTGTTCGGCAAGTTTATACCCGTATGGCGTAGCCCCTAATTTCGGCATCGATAATCCACCAGTGGCGATTACTAGCGATGTGCAACTAAAGTCACCATTTGAGGTACTTAAGCTGAAGCCACTCTCCGTTTTACTTACCGAGAGCATTTCTGTGCGCAACTTTACCTTAACCCCTGCCCATTCGCACTCGGTCATCAACATGGTGACGATGTCTTTGGCTGAATCGTTGCAAAATAACTGACCGTGATCGCGCTCGTGATATTCAATACCATGGCGTTCAACCAACTCAATAAAATCACTTGAGCGATAACGCGCTAGAGCCGATTTTACAAAATGCGGGTTGCCGCAAATAAACTGATGTGGCTCAACTTTTTGATTAGTGAAATTACAGCGGCCACCGCCACTAATCAAAATTTTACGACCAGCTTGTTTGGCATTGTCGAGCACCAACACATCACGACCTCGATAGCCCGCAGTTGCAGCACACATTAACCCTGCTGCGCCTGCACCGATAATGATTACGTCATGATGTTTCACGTTTGACTCCACACTGTTCAAATTGGTTATTTGTATTAAGAGTTGCACTTTAAAATGCAAAAAAGGACGCTATTTTAGCATCCTTTTTGATATCTACTCACGGTTAACTTAGCTGCTCTGTTGCACTATTTTTTGAGTGTTTCAGATTTTTTGTCTCGGCTAAGTAACTCTTTTGCTGCTTCTACTGGCGCTTTACCTTGGTATAGCACTTGATAGATTTGCTCAGTGATGGGCATTTCTACCCCTAGGCGTTTGGCTAAAGTAAACACTTCTTTGGTGTTACGGTAACCTTCAACGACTTGACCAATTTCATCTTGTGCGGTCATCACATCTTTACCTTGGCCTAGCGCCAAACCAAAGCGGCGATTGCGCGACTGATTGTCGGTACATGTCAGCACTAAGTCACCTAAACCTGCCATCCCCATAAAGGTAGATGCATCGGCGCCAAGCGCTTCACCTAAACGAGTCAGCTCAACTAATCCACGGGTAATTAATGCAGTACGTGCATTAGCACCAAAGCCAATACCGTCTGACATACCAGCACCAATGGCAATAACGTTTTTAACCGCGCCGCCTAACTGGATACCAGTAAAGTCGTCGTTAGCATAAACACGTAAACGTTTTGGGCTGTGGAGTAGTTCAACTAAGTCGTGGGTGAACTGAGGGCAAGTACCTGCAACCGAAATGGCAGTAGGTAAGCCTGCGGCGAGTTCTTTCGCAAACGTTGGGCCTGACAATACCGCTAATGGATACTGTTCTCCTAACTGCTCACGAGCAACGTCTTGTAATAAACGGCCAGTTTCAGGCTCTAAACCCTTAGTAGCCCATACAATACGTGCATCTTCGCGCAATAATGGCTTAGCTTGTTTAAGCACATCACCAAATACATGGCTTGGTACAACAACCAAAATATTCTTGCTAGCGGCTAAGGCTTTACCTAAGTCAGGTTCGATTGCTAAACAATCAGGAAACTGAATGCCAGGCAAAAACCGTTCATTGCTGCGGCTGTCTGCTAATACTTGCATGCTTTTAGGATCGTGACCCCAAAGCAAAGTCTTATGGCCGTTGCTTGCCAAAGAAATAGCAAGGGCGGTGCCATAAGACCCCGCCCCTAATACCGTAATTTCGGCAGTGTTACTCATAAATTATGCTGTTGCTTCTTCAGTTGCAGCAGCTTGACGCTGTTGAACATACTGAGCAAATAGTGCGTCAAAGTTAACTGGCGCTAGGTTTAGTTGTGGGAATGTACCACGGCCAACTAAGTTACCTACTAATTCACGTGCGTATGGGAACAACACGTTAGGGCAGTATGCACCTAAAGAATGAGCAAGTTGCGGCTCTGTTAAACCAGAGATAGAGAAGATACCCGCTTGCTGTACTTCACATAGGAATGCTGTTTCGTCGCCATTTTTTGCGGTAACAGTAAGCGATAAAATCACTTCGAATGTGTCATCAGACAATTTGTTGCTGCGAGTGTCTAAGTCTAATTTTACTTCTGGGTTCCATTCTTTCTGGAATACAGCTGGGCTGTTTGGCGTTTCAAAAGACAAATCCTTTGTATAAATACGCTGAATGTTAAATTGTGGTGCTTGTGCTTCGTTGTTTGCGACTTCAGCCATAATGTCCTACCTATATATGTGTTATTTAGCTTTTCTGTGAAGCTAATTGTGTTGGGCTTTCGCAACTAATAATCAATCGATTGACTTATCGTTAGTGCTGTCCCGTAAAGTTGATTTTGCTGAAAAGCTTTCAACAAAACCTTGTTTATAAGCAGTGCTAGCGCATTCCCAATTTGTTAACACTGCATATATTAAGCGGCGTATTAACGCTTGCTTTTAACTACGGGTAAATTTGCACCCTGCCATTCGCCCATGCCACCTTTAAGGTTTAACACGTTTTCAAAACCTTGTTTAATAAGGAGTTGAGCTGCTTGTGACGATGTCATACCTGAGTTACATACTATTATAATGGGGCTAGTTTTGTACTTTTCAAGGTTTGATACTTGATTATTTTTAATTTCAGACAAGGTCACGTTTAGTGCATCAACAATGTGGCCTTTCTTAAATTCTTCTTTACCGCGTACATCAACAACTTTGGCATCTTGCTTGTTAACCATGATGGTTAGCTCTTGATGACTGACGTTTTTCACTTTTGATGTACCAGATTTAATGACACTCACTACTAGCGCCACAAACAAACCGACCCACGCTAAACTTAACATTGGATTAGCTTTAAAAAATTCCATGTACTCTTGCATAATTACTGATTTCTCTGACGATGACTAAGATGAGATGCCACCGAGTATATCGTTTTGCTTGTTAGTTTTCATTAGTGAAACGCCTAAATAACGTGTTTATTCGTGACCGGCGCCACTTTAATGAATGCTTTAGTTATATCTTCAAACCTATATGGCTTTTGCACGCTATCGATAAGTAGTAATATTCATACAATTGAAATTTTATAACACTTCCATTTTTAACTTAAAAGGTACTTGCAAATGACTAAGAAACGTCCTTTAGCACTACTTATCCTTGATGGCTGGGGCTACAGTGAAGATACGCAAGATAATGCGGTTTTTCATGCCAATACTCCTGTCTTAGATAAGCTCAATGCCCAATACCCTCACAGTCTTATTTCAGGTTCTGGAATTGATGTTGGATTACCCGATGGCCAGATGGGCAACTCTGAAGTGGGTCATATTAATATTGGCTCTGGTCGAATTGTGTATCAAGAACTCACTCGTATCAGTAAAGCCATTGCCGATCATGAGTTTGAAAAAAATGCTGCTCTTTGCGACGCTGTAGACAAAGCTATTGCTGCAAATGGTGCGGTGCACCTCATGGGACTATTGTCTGCCGGTGGTGTACACAGCCATGAAGAGCACATTGAAGCTATGTGTCGTATGGCTGTTGAGCGCGGTGCAACAAAAGTCTACTTACATGCCTTTTTAGATGGCCGTGATACGCCACCCCGTAGCGCTAAAAATAGTTTGGTTCATTTTGATGAGCTATTTGCCTCATTAGGTCATGGCCGTACTGCATCGATTATTGGTCGTTATTTTGCAATGGACCGTGATAATCGTTGGGATCGTGTGTCGCAAGCCTACGAATTAATTACTGAAGGCAAAGGTAAGTTTAGCTACACAAGCGCACCAGAAGCACTTGAAGCGGCTTATGCGCGTGATGAAAATGATGAGTTTGTTGCTGCATCTGCCATTGTTGATGCTCAAGGCCAAGCGGCAGAGTTAAACGACAACGATGCGTTAATTTTTATGAATTTCCGCGCCGATCGTGCTCGCCAAATCACTCGCACTTTCGTGAACCCTGATTTTGATGGTTTTAAACGTAATAAAACACCAAAAATCAACTTTGTGATGTTAACAGACTACGCGGCAGACATTAACGCTCCGGTAGCCTATCCATCAAGTGATTTAGTGAATACTTTAGGTGAAACCCTACAAAACTTGGGTAAAACCCAGCTGCGTATTTCGGAAACTGAAAAATATGCTCATGTGACTTTCTTTTTCAATGGCGGCAAAGAAGAGCCATTCAAAGGAGAAGATCGTATTTTGATTCAGTCGCCTAAGGTTGCTACGTATGATCTGCAGCCTGAAATGAGCTCGACTGAATTAACCGATAAATTGGTCGCGGCGATAGAATCGACAAAATATGATGTGATCATTTGTAACTATCCTAATGGTGATATGGTCGGCCATAGCGGTAACTTTGATGCCGCAGTTAAAGCTTGTGAGGCGGTTGATGCCTGCATTGGTCGTGTTGTTGAAGCATTAGCTAAAGTTGATGGCGAATGCTTGATTACTGCCGATCATGGTAATGCCGAAAAAATGAAAGATCCTTCTAACGGACAAGCATTTACAGCTCACACAAGTAACTTGGTGCCGTTCGTTTATGTCGGTCGTGATGCCGTAATAAAAGATGGTGGACGTTTGAGCGATATTGCGCCAACTATGTTAACCTTGATGGGCCAAAGCATCCCGAAAGAAATGAGTGGACGCTGTATCATTGACCTTAAAGAGTAAACATTAACTCGTGATAACTCGTTTATTTATTAAAGCCAGCATTGTTGCTGGCTTTCTAATCCTTTCATGTACGGCAACTAGTGC
Source organism: Shewanella sp. MF05956 (assembly GCF_059758055.1). Taxonomy (NCBI): domain Bacteria; kingdom Pseudomonadati; phylum Pseudomonadota; class Gammaproteobacteria; order Alteromonadales; family Shewanellaceae; genus Shewanella; species Shewanella sp. MF05956. The sequence goes on from NZ_JCAYNV010000010.1 coordinate 211,264, forward strand.
TGACCTGACCTCTCGTCAATCGGCGTTAAAGTCTATTCAAGCACAAATAAACCAACAGCAAAACTCGCTAAAAGATACCAGTAAACAACGCGAAAAGCTGATCGCTTTATTAAAAAGCGATGAACAAGCCATTGCTAAAGCGGCGCAAAAAGTTAATCAATCACAAACCTCATTGACCGCCGTTAACACCAAATTACGCGAATTAGACAAACAACAAGTCGAACTCGCCACCGTAAAAAGTAGTCAACAAGAAACCTTATCAAAACAATTATCTAGCGCATATCTTGCGGGTAATCATGATTACACAAAAATGATGTTGAATCAGCAGAACCCGGCAACCGTTGAGCGCATGCTCGCTTATTACCAATTTTTAAATAATGCCCGAATTAAAGCGATTAAACAGCTAAAACAAACCAGCATTGATTTAGATAAAGTGAAGCAACAGCAAGTCACTTCACAACAAAAACTCAATGCATTGGTAATTGAGCAAAAAAAGCAGGCCCAGCAATTATCGAAAGAACAAGGGCAGCGTAAACAAACGCTAACCCAGCTTCAGCGAACCTTGTCGAGCAAAGGTGCTGAACTAGAACAATTGCAAATAGAAGAAGCCAGTTTAAAACGTATAGTTCAGCAAGCCATGGTTACCGCTAAGGCCAACCCCACTATGGACGGTTTAGCCAATCAACGCGGCAAGTTAAAATGGCCGACTAAAGGCCGAATGAGCAAACGCTTTGGCAGCAGTCGTTCAGGGCAAATTGTTTGGAAAGGTAGTGTATTGGCCGCACCTGAAGGGCAAAACATTTATGCTGTCGCATCAGGTAAAGTCATTTACGCAGATTGGTTACGCGGGTTTGGTATGGTGTTAGTTATTGACCACGGCAAAGGCTACATGAGCTTATATGGCCATGCACAAACACTGTTAAGACAACCTGGTGACATGGTTAAAAGCGGGGACTCTATTGCCCTTGTTGGTAGCTCAGGCGGACAAAGCGAACCAGGGTTATACTTTGAAATACGTAATAAGGGTAAGGCGGTCGACCCGGCTTATTACTGCCGCTAAGATTTTCGTTATGCCTTATGTTAATAAACAATTGCACTGCTAACTAACTGGCCGTTTTAGGCTGTGAATTGTAACCATAAATCGACCGAATGAATAATCAGATAACCATAACCCATAAAAAGATAAGTTAACGTGCGAATTCAATTCATTATTTTACTTTGCTTGTGCAGTATATTCCCTGCAAGCGCTGCTAAGTTAGCCATTATCATTGATGATATTGGTTATCGGTTAACTGACGAAGCCGCATTAACGCTACCGCAAAACATTACCTTATCAGTATTACCTCATACACCTTTGGGCCAAAAACTGGCTAACGATGGTCACAAAAAAGGTCACGAGATCATGTTGCATCTGCCTATGCAGGCCTTAAACGGTAAAGCATTAGGTCCAGGTGGGTTAACTAACGACATGAGTGAAGCACAAATAAAACAGCAGCTACAATCCGCATTTAATAGCATTCCTTTTGCCAAAGGGGCTAATAATCATATGGGGAGCTTATTAACCCAAATGGACGATCCTATGTTATGGGTGATGCAAAGCCTCAAGCAACAGCAACTGTTTTTTGTCGACAGCGTGACGACTAAATACACTAAGGCGAGTGATACGGCGAATCAACTTGGAGTGCCATTACTAAGAAGGCATGTATTTTTAGATAATGATGTCAGTCCACGCGGACTTGAAAAGCAGTTTAAGATAATGATCCAAAGAACAAAGCAGCAAGGTAAGCTCGTTGCCATTGCACATCCTTACCCTGAAACCATTCGCTTTTTACGTGCTAATCTCGCCCGTTTAGAAGCCAATGGTATTGTGTTGGTGAAAACCTCGCAGTTATTTGATGACATTAACCTTGCCACCTCAAATCAAGCTAATCCAACTGCAACACTGAAATAGACAAGTCAGGTAACGTTGCCAAAATATCAGACCGATTATCAACAATATCAGCCAAAGTATATTGGTCGAGCACAGCCAGATATGCAGCTACAGCTTTACCTAACACGCCTTTGAGCTTACAAATAGGCGTAAAACGGCAATAAGGCGATTCACAATCAATTGGTGCGAGCGAATGCTCTAAATCACGGACCAATTGGCCTAAATGGAGCTGATCAGCAGTTTTAGCAAGCTTGAACCCACCACTTTTACCGCGAATAGTCTGCAAATAGCCCAACTTTCCTAACTGATGAATGATTTTAGCCACGTGGTTCGACGATAAATCAAATACGCTGGTGACTTCTGCAATTCGAAACAAGGTTTCCCGCTCTGGTTGCACCGCGAGATACATTAAAATCCGAATACCAAAGTCCGTATATCGAGTCAATTGCATGATTTAAATTATCCAAAGTAAATAATAATCGAAGGTTAGCATGTCGAAGATTCTAAATCAGTGATCAACCATAAAGCTTGCTCATTTGTTGTACCACAAACGTCAATACTTGCAGAAAACGCTCCGCAGACATCGGGCCGCTCTGGTTGACCGAAAATCATACACAGATTGTCGTCATTCAATTGAATACAACGCACACCAGCAGGTTTACCATTTGGCATCCCCGGAATGGGGCTGGTAATTGAAGGTGCAATGCAGCAAGCACCACAACCCAAACGGCAATTCATAACTATTCCTACTGATTATAACGACAGATTTTATTTAAAAACAATGCCATATAGACATGTTTAATTACATTATTCGGACACACAATAATTGAAACAACAGGCAAGCTGAGGCAAGTTATCTGTGATACTTTTTCACGAGCACTATATCGGCGTATATTAGATCACATTTTAGTTTTTAAGCATTAAACCGACAACAATCATAGTGGTACAGTAGACTCTCTTCAGAAATAAGGAAATTACCAATGAAACGTCCAGTTATTCTCGATTGCGACCCAGGCCATGACGATGCCATCTCATTAATTCTAGCACTAAGCTCAGACAAATTAGACGTCCTTGCAGTGACGACCAGCGCCGGTAATCAAACGCCAGATAAAACCCTCAACAACGCTTTACGTGTGCTCACCTTACTTGGCAGACATGATATACCTGTGGCAGCAGGAGCACCTAAACCTTTAGCGCGCGAATTGATTATTGCAGACAATGTGCATGGCGAAAGTGGTCTTGATGGCCCTAAGTTACCCGATCCCGCATTTGCACCTGTCAACCAAACAGCAATTGAGCTGATTGCAGAAAAAGTCAAAAACAGCAGACAACCGGTGACGCTCGTTCCTACCGGTCCACTGACTAATATTGCGCTATTTTTATCCGCTCACCCAGAGCTACATCATAATATCGACAGTATTGTACTTATGGGTGGCGCAGCAGGAGTAGGCAATTGGACACCCGCTGCTGAATTTAATATTTTTGTCGACCCTGAAGCCGCTGATATGGTGTTTAAATCGGGTATTCCAATCGTTATGTGTGGCTTAGATGTTACTCATGAAGCGCAAATTATGGATGAAGATATCGAGCGTATAAGAGTCATTAACAACCCAATTGCACAATGTGTTGCTGAGTTACTCGACTTCTTTATGATTTATCATCGAGATCCTAAATGGGGCTTTACCGGTGCGCCGCTTCATGATCCATGCACCATAGCCTGGCTTTTAAATCCGTCATTATTTACCGCTGTAGATTGTTGGGTTGGCGTTGAAACCAAAGGCGAACATACTCAAGGTATGACAGTGGTCGATCGCTATCAATTAACAGGCAAGCCACACAATACAAAAGTATTGTTTAATATCGACCGTAAAGGATTTGTCGACTTTATTGTTGAGCGTCTAAACGATTACTAACCCATCAATGTCATGCAGATGTTGTCTGCATGACAATAAAGGATATTCATGAGCACTTTATTAGTCGTCGGCAGTGCTAATGCCGATCACGTTCTGACATTTGATAAGCTTCCTCACGCTGGTGAAACCTTAATATGTCAACAATACCGCTTAGAATTAGGCGGTAAGGGAGCAAATCAAGCTGTCGCAGCTGCACGCTTACGTGGTTCACAACAAACGGTGAGCTTTATCTCTGCTCTAGGTGACGACGCTAATGCCAAAACGATGCGCGATGCATGGGCCTCTGATGGAATAAATCTAACGGGTTGCTATCAGATACCTGGTCAAAGTACTGGAACAGCGATGATTTTTGTTAATCAGCTGGGTGAAAATAGTATCGGGGTAGTCCCAGGTGCAAATGCATACTTATCAATTCAGCACATACAACAACAGCAAGCATCATTTATCCAGGCAAAATATATGCTTATCCAACTAGAAACGTCTATCGAGAGTGTTCATGAGGCTTTATTGTTGGCGAGAAGGCATCAATGCACAACAATACTCAATCCAGCACCTGCTGCAAAATTGTCTGATGACATACTGAGCTTAGTAGATATCATTACACCCAATGAAACCGAAGCGTTCACACTGACTGGGATAAAAGTTGTTGATCAAAGCAGCGCAGCTAAGGCAGCTAATTATCTTCATAAACAGGGTGTTAACAAGGTCATTATTACCCTTGGCAGTAAAGGCGCATATATTAGCGAGCAAGGTTCTGGACAAATCATACCAGCCCCCATAGTCAATGCGGTTGATACGGTAGCTGCTGGGGATACATTTAATGGAGCATTGATGGTGGCATTAGATGAGGGGCATAGGCTTATAGATGCGGTTATCTTCGCCAATAAAGCATCGTCAATTGCAGTGACTCATCATGGCGCCCAAAACAGTATTCCTTACCGAGATCAATTAAATTAATCATCACTGCCATTTTGTAAGCGTGACATAGCGGCTTGACCATGACAGCGAATCTACAAACAATGCCGATGGAATGACTAAGGGATCGCGATAACATTCTTATCTAACAGAGCTACCGCCCCAACTTCAGTATTAGTTTTAAATTTCAGATACAAAAAAGCCTCGTCGTTAAACGAGGCTTCGATGTCATTAGCGGAGCGGACACTGATTGTGATTGTGATTGTGATTGTGATAAAAATGAACCCGCGACATCAGTTTAACAAGCCGCCTAAAACTTATAGAAACTCTACCACCCGAATAAATAGGGTGAATACCAATCAATCTCGGGGATTTCAGCCTCGTGAACATTGCGTCCTAGCTGAGCTATCGCTCCAACTTCAGTGTTCGCTTTAAATTTTACATACAAAAAAGCCTCGTCGTTAGACGAGGCTTCGATGTAATTGGCGGAGCGGACGGGACTCGAACCCGCGACCCCCGGCGTGACAGGCCGGTATTCTAACCAACTGAACTACCGCTCCTTTAGCAAGTTGCTTACGCAGGATGCTAAATGCTTTTAAGTCGCTAGTGTGTCATCACTAGGAGACTTGCTCTTTCGAGCCTCTCTTTTCAGAGAAATTAGGCGCCTGGAAATGACCTACTCTCGCATGGGGAGACCCCACACTACCATCGGCGATACTGTGTTTCACTTCTGAGTTCGGAATGGGATCAGGTGGTGCCACAGCTCTATGGTTTCCAGACA